>CAZUGW010000021.1:0-4377 GCA_964620055.1 uncultured bacterium | reverse complement strand
TACTCGCCGGAGGCGCGGGAACTGCTCGCGCAGGAGGGGCCGAAGTACCAATACGGGAGGGGCTGCCTCGCGGACGGCATCATGGGCGCGTGGATGGCGGAGGTGTGCGGGCTGGGGACGCCGCTCGACGCCGCGAAGGTGACGAGTCACCTCCGCGCGGTGTATCGGCACAACCTGAAGCACGACCTCTGGGATCACGCCAACCCGCAGCGCCCGGAGTACGCGGTGGGACGCGAGGGCGGGCTGCTGCTGTGCACCTGGCCGAAGGGCGGGAAGCCGTCGCTGCCGATGGTCTACAGCGACGAAGTGTGGACCGGGATCGAGTACCAGGTCGCCTCCCACCTGATTCGCCTGGGCTGTGTGGAGGAAGGGCTGGAAATAGTGCGCGTGGCGCGGTCGCGCTATGACGGGCGAGTCCGCAATCCGTTCGACGAGTACGAGTGCGGCCACTGGTACGGCCGCGCGCTCTCCTCCTACGCCCTCCTCTTCGCGCTCACCGGAGCGCGCTACGACGCGGTGGAGAAGGTGCTCTATGTGTCACCTCGGATCGCGGGCGACTGGCGCGCGTTCCTCTGCACCGCGACGGGATACGGAACGGTCGGTATGCGAAACGGTGAGCCTTTCCTGGAGGTGAGATCGGGCGAGATTCTGGCCGCGCGGATCGAGGTGGAGTAGGTCACGCGCTCTGCCCCACCTGCCGCACCGCGACGAACTGCCCGGTCTCCGCGGACTGCTTTGCAGCCAGACAGGCATAGACGCTCTGAATGCCCGTCTCGATCGGCGTCTTCGACTTCGCCCGGCCGTGGATTAGGTCACTGAAGTTGTAGGCCAGCTCCAGGTCGCCGCCGAAGTGCCCCAGCCCCTCCGCGCCTTTCGTAGTATCCGAGAACGGCTGGTGATGGCGCACGTATCGCAGTTCGTTCGTGTACCAGTCGAAGCTCAGCGTGCCGTGATAACCGCTGACGGTCGCGCCGCGCGCGGCGGCGTCGCGACGGGTGTAGAAGACCTGCGTGTATACCCCCTTCGCGCCCGAGGCGAACTCCAGCAGCGCGCTGGAGGAGTCCTCGTTCATCCCCGTCTCCGGCGTGCCGATGTCCTCCCCGAACACGCAGGGATGGTCGCCCGCTCTACCGCCCGAGAGATTGCGGGCGCGGTTGCGCGGGCTCTCCAGGCAGGTGTACCACTCGTCGCAGGCCGAGCACCGCAGCCCCGCGGGCTTCGCGCCGCCGAAGACGCGGCCCCACGAGGCCATCGCCGCGACGCGGGTGATGCGCGCGCCCATCAGATACATCAGGTAGTCGAGGTCATGCGTCGCCTTCTGCAAGAACAGCCCTTGCGTGATGGCGAAGTTGCGGTACGCGCCGTCGAAATAGCCCGTGCCGTAGGGCACGTAGTTGATCCCGAGGACGTGCTCGGCCGCGCCGATCGCGCCGTCCGCGATCTGCCGTCGCGCCAACTCGCACAGCGGCGAGACGCGCAGCGGGAAACTCACTACCACCTGACACCGCGAGTTCTCGAAGGCGCGCTCCAGCGCGACGGCCTGCTCCATGCTGGTCGCCACCGGCTTCTCGAGGAAGAGGGGAAGGTCGTACTGCGCTGCCTCGACCGCGTAAGGCGAGTGCAGGTGACAGCGCGTGCCGATCAACAGCGCATCGAGCCTGGCGCCGCGTACCATCTCCCCGAGATTCTCGTAGAAGATGGCGTCCTCCCGATCCTGTTCGGCCAGACGCGCTCGCGCCCCCGGCTCGTCGGGGTCCACGATCCCCACCACGCGCACCTCCGGCTCCACCTCGCGCAGCGGGTGCTTGATGACATGGCTGATTCGCTCACCGTGACCGATCACTCCCAGCCTGATCATATGACTGCACCTTCCTCGCAAACTCTGTCCGTCCGCCCCCCGGACTGCAGTTGCCTCACCCCCCCAGCCACTTCACCCCGAGCCCGACAACCCCTCCCCCGAGCCCCAGCCAGAGGGAGTTCACGCGGAACCGCAGCAGGAGCACCGCGCTCACCACCGCCAGCGCCAGCGTCGTCGCACTGACGATAGCCGCGCGACCGAGTTGCCATGTCACCACCACCATGAGCGCGAGCGAGGCGACGTTGACGCCGTCCAGGAACGCGCCGGCGACCGGCGAGCGCCGCAGGCGCGGCACCAGCGGGCCGCTTGCCGCGACGAAGATGAACGCGGGCAGGAAGATGCCGACCGTGGCCAGCGCCGCACCGGGCAGGCCGCCCAGCACATATCCGATGAACGTGGCCGTGGTGAACACCGGCCCCGGCGTCACCTGACCGACCGCCACCGCGTCCAGCAGTTGTCCCTCCGTCATCCAGTGCAATCGGTGCACCAGGTCCGCGCGCAGGAAAGCGAGTAGCACGTAGCCGCTGCCGAATAGCACGGAGCCGATCTTGAGGAAGGTCAGGAACAGCACGCCGAGGCTGAAGGGGATCGCCGTGCTCGCAACCGCCCCTGCCGCCACGCCGGGCGCCGCCAGCAGCGCTGCCGGAGGCCTCCGGGGGTGACGTAACCACTGCGGCGCCGCGAGTAAGGCCCCGGCGATGACCAGCAGCGCGATCTCGTTCACCCCGAGGTAGCACGCCACGACCGCCGCCAGTCCCACGATTGCTAGAAAGCGGTTCTTCACCGCGCTCCGCGTCAGACCCCACAGCGCCTGGAGCACGATGGCGATGATGACCGGCTTCACGCCGTAGAGCAGGGCGCCCGTCTCCGGCAGGGACCCGAACCGAACGTAGCCCCAGGCCAGGGCGAGCACGATCACCACCGCCGGCACGATGAAGCACGCCCCGGCGACGATCAGCCCCGGCCAGCCCGCACGGCGGTGGCCGATGTGAATCGCCATCTCGGTAGAGTTCGGGCCCGGAATCAGGTTCGTCGCGCCGAGCAGGTCGAGGAACTCCTCCCGCGTCAGCCACTGTCGGCGGCGGACCACCTCCTCCTCCATCATCGCGATGTGCGCGGCCGGCCCCCCGAACGCGATGGTCCCCAGGCGAAGGAACAGGAGCGCCAGTTCTTTCAGCGACGCGCGTCTCTCCTTGTCCACTCTCTCAGCCCTCTGACCCGCGCGGCCCATGCTCGGCAGACGACTTACGGTGTCACGCGGGAGGGTCGTTCGTTGGGAGCGAGACCGTCTCCTGCCGCCGGCACTACCCGGAGAAGAGTCCGGACCGGCCTCGCTACATCAGTCGCCACGCGGTGGGTGCACGCTCTGTAGTATCGCTGAGAGACCAACTGTGGCAGGCAGGTATCCGCTATTGGCTCTCGGAATACTGCCGTATACATCCAGAGGCGTGCCAGTGCGTCGGGCCGATGGGCGATTGGCGCATGTCCCTGGTCTGCCCAGGAGGAGGGGATAGTGAGCGATCCCGTTAGCCTCGACCCCGCATATGTCAATCGGGATGCAGTGTTGCCTTACGGGCTAGCCGTGGACGAAGTGGCAAACGGGGTCGGTGAAACTTACCGTCTGTTCCACACGATGAACGAGTTCCTTGTCGCAAACGGATTTCAGCGCCTCGAGTCCCTCCTCCTTGGGAACTCGCTCTCAGGGATCATCTCGGAGTTCCTCGTTAGGAACATTGCCAGGTTCTCGGCGACGCTGGTCGCGAATACGAAGGTGGGCGGGTATCCGGACCTGCTCCTCAAAGGCCGATACGAAACGATCGGGGTGCTGAAAGGGGAGGCTGGCATTGAGGTCAAGGCCTCTATTCAGGCCGGAGGGTGGCAAGGGCACAACCCTGAGGATTGCTGGCTGATGGTCTTCAGGTACATTGCCGGCACCCAAGACGGCGCTGATTGGACGCCTCTCCGTTTCACCGAGATTCTCTGTGCGGAACTGTGTAAAGACGACTGGTCCTTCTCAGGGCGGAAGGGGGAATCGCGCCGAACACCGACCGCCTCGATCAAAGCGGCGGGCGTGGAGAAACTACGGTCTAACTTCCTCTATCGGATCCCCGGAGTAGGAGTCGGAAAGCACCGAAGCATCCTCGCAGTCCTGCCGGGAGGGATAGCCCCGTTAGAGGAAGAGTGAATCTTGTCTCCCACTTGGAGCATAGGCGGACTGGTGACGGGAACCATTGCCGTTGGGTGTCAGGGCGGCCAGACGCGGAACCGCCCGGACAGCCATGCGGTGGAACTCGGGGTCAGACTCCACGCCGATGCTCCGATACCCCACGGCGCAGGCGGCGGCGATCGTAGAGCCGCTTCCCATGAACGGGTCGAGGACAACTCCTTCTCCCAGGGGGAGTGAGGCCCTGACGATCTGCCGCATGAACGCCTTCGGCTCGCGGCGAAGGTTCGCGCGTTTGGTTTCGTTGATCAGCCGGGCGCGCTCGCGGGCGCGGATCGCTTCGCGCTCGATCGAC
>CAZUGW010000020.1:3731-17457 GCA_964620055.1 uncultured bacterium | reverse complement strand
GCGAAGCTCGAGGCCACCCAGACCCAGAAGGCCGTGCAGCGCGCTACCGCCGCGCTAAACGCCCAGGTCGAGGCGCTATCCGTGGTGGCCTGCGATTGGGCGGCCTGGGATGACACGTCTCGGTTCCTCCAGGATCACAATGAATCCTACATTGATTCCGTCCTAAGCAGGAGATCGCTCCTCGGCCACGATGTTGATCTCGTGCTCTTTGTCAACCGTGAGGGGAGGATCATCCACACAGCCAGTTCTGAAGAGGGCAGCGCGATCCGTCTCCAGCGGGGGCCGGAGTTGGCGCGGTACGTCTCCCGGGGGAGCATGCTGTTCAAACACAGTCGCCACGGCAGAGGCGCCTGCGGGGTCATCCTGCTTCCCGATCAAGTGATGCTGGCCGCAGCCCGCCCCATCATGACCCCCGGGGACAAGGGGACCCCGCGCGGGATGCTCGTGATGGGTCGTTTCCTATCCCCGCGGGATTTCACGACGATCTCCCAGAAAGCGTTCACTCAGTTCATCGTCCACAGAGTTGACGATCCCCGCTTGCCGGAGGATTTCCAGGCCGCCCGAGACGCGCTAAGCCGGAGCTCGCGCGTGTTCATCCGGCCGCAGAGCGCGACAACTGTATCCGGGTACACCGTGATCCAGGACCTGCGCGGTCTTCCGGCGCTGCTCGTCCGGTCGGACCTCCCCAGGGATGTCACGGGGCAGGGCCACACCATCGTCCTAAGCTGCGTCCTCGCCCTCCTGATCGCGGGCGCGCTGCTGGGCGTCGCGGTGAACCTGCTGCTGGAGCGGGCGGTGATCTCCCGCCTTTCCGACCTCAGCGCGGATGTTAGGCGCATCGCAGAAAGCGGGGAGTCCTCGGCCCGCGTCTCGGCGCCGGGCCAGGACGAACTCGCTCACCTGGCCGAGGACATCAATGGTATGTTGTGCACGCTAGAGCAGTCCCGGAACGCGGTGCGAGAGAACGAGAGCCATTTGCGCACCATCCTGGACTCCGTGCACACCGGATTCCTGATCATTGACGCGGACACGCATTGCATCGTAGACGCCAACCCGGCGGCGCTGCACCTGATGGGCTGTCTGCGGGAGGACGTGATCGGCGCGATCTGCCACGGGCGGGTGTGCCCGGTGGAGGTCGGCCGGTGTCCCATCACCGATCTCAACCTGGAGTTGGATAACTCGGAGCACGTGGTGCTCGCGGCCGATCGCGAGGGTGTTCCGGTGCTGAAGACCGCGGCCCTGGTCTCGCTCGGCGGGAAGCGGTACATCCTGGAGAGCTTCGTGGACATCACAGAGCGGAAACATGCAGAGGAGGCGATCCGCTACCAGGCCTACCACGACGGTCTCACCGATCTTCCCAACCGGACTCGCTTCTACGAGCATCTCCACGACTGTCTCGCGCAGGCGCGGCGCGCCGACGACATGGTGGCCGTCTTATTCCTGGACCTCGATCGTTTCAAGACCATCAACGACACCCTGGGGCACGCAGTCGGCGACGAGTTGCTGAAAGAGGTGGCCGGCCGGCTCTCGGAAAGCCTGCGGGGCCGTGACAGCATCGCGCGCCTGGGCGGAGACGAGTTCGCGGTGCTGCTCACCGCCATGGAGAACCCGGAAGGCGCCGCCGTGGTCGCCCGCCGCATGCTCACCTCTCTCCGCGCCCCCTTCCACATCAACGGCTACGAACTGCACACCACCGCCAGCATCGGCATCAGCCTTTTCCCGCGGGACGGTGCGGACGCGGAAAGCCTGCTCCAGAGCGCCGATATCGCCCTCTATCACGCCAAGGACCAGGGGCGCAACACCTTCCGCTACTATGATTCCTGGATCAACGCCAGCACGCGGGAGCGACTGGAGCTCGAAAATGACCTGCGGCACGCGCTCGAGCGGGAGGAACTGGTGCTCCACTACCAGCCCCAGATCCACGTGCCTACCGGCCGCATTGTAGGAATGGAGGCGCTGCTGCGCTGGCAGCATCCGGAACTGGGGCTCGTACTCCCCGGGCGGTTTATCTCCATCGCCGAAGAGACCGGCCTCATCGAGCCCATCGGCGAGTGGGTGCTGAAGCGCACGTGCGCCCAGAATAAAGAATGGCAGAGAGACGGCCTGCCCCCCGTGAAGATGGCGGTGAATCTCTCCCCCGTCCAATTTCACCAGCAGGACCTCATCGCCGTGGTCCGGCAGGCCCTGGGCGAGTCCGGGCTGGACCCGCGCTATCTCCAGCTCGAGCTCACCGAGAGCACCGCGATGCGCAACGTGGATTTCAGCATTCGGTTGATGGCCCGTCTGAAGGAGATGGGCGTGGGGCTCTGTCTGGATGACTTCGGCGTAGGTTACACCTCCCTGGTCTATCTCAAGCAGTTCCCGCTCGACACCGTCAAGATTGACCGCATGTTCCTCAGCGGCTCGGTCCCCTCCCGCGAGTCTTCCTCCTGGGCCGACGCGGATTCCAGCGACGCGGCTATCATCTCCGCCATCATCGGGATTGCCCGCAGTCTCGGCCTCGGCGTCATCGGGGAAGGCGTCGAGACCACCGCGCAGTTGCGCCTGCTGCTGGAGCGAGACTGCGAGGTCATGCAGGGCTACCTGTTCAGCAAGCCTGTACCGGCCGAGATCGCCACTACGCTGCTTCGCGAGCAGCAATCGCACCGCCCCACTGTTTCCACGGCCTAGCCTCCTGCCTTTTTCCACGCACCGAGGGAAAGCGCCGGCGCGCGCAGAAATAACTCCCGCCAGGGGGTCAATCCATGCACTCGCTCTGGACCGCGCTCGCAAAGCTATACCCTCTCGAGACCCTGATCGGCCGCACGGTCGGCCTGCTTGCGGTCATCATCGGCGCGCTGGTCGCCTCCACGCTGGTGGGACGCGCCGTCCGCGCCGCCATCGCCGCCGCGGAGCGGCGCGTGCCGGACCCCGTCCACCGGCAGCGCGTGGTCACATTGCTGCTGCTCAGTGGCAGCATCTCCCGGTACATCATCGCCTTCTTCGCGGCCTTCTACGTCTTGCTCAACCTGGGCTTGAACATCGGCCCGCTGATCATGGGAGTCGGCATCGTGGGGCTGGCGGTGGGCTTCGGCGCGCAGAACCTGGTGCGAGATGTCGTGTCCGGGTTCTTCATCATCCTGGAGGGGCAGTACGGAGTCGGCGACCTGGTGGAGATCAACGGGATGTTCGGCACGGTGGAGGAAGTCGGGCTCCGCATCACCAAGCTGCGCGACCCGAATGGCCAGCTACGGTTCCTCCCCAACGGCTCCATCACCCAGGCGAACCGTTTCACCGAGCGCGGCATCGCCTACACCGCCTCCGTGCCGGTGGCGGAGGGGGAATACGAGGCGGCCGCGCTGGTGCAGCAAGCCTTGCACGACTTCGATCAGGAATTGCACGTGTTCGTGGCGGCCCCTACCGTGGGGCCGGTACAGACCCTGAAGAGCTATGCCCGGATCGTGCCTCTCACCCTTTCCGTGGTCCCCGGCCGGCACGCCCTGGTGACCGAGAAGCTGCCGGGGAGACTGACGGCCGCCCTGGCGCGCGCCGGTCACCCGATCCCGGAGGGGACGGAGGTGACGGTGGTGCTGGCCCACCTGCGGGGAGGGAGGCAGGCCTGAACTGGAAGCGGAGGCGTCCCGCCGGCATCTCGTCGGACCCGCCCGCGTTGTTCGGAGCCTCCCGAAGCCAGGAGTGGGCGGCGGCTAGAGGCGCAAGGACTCCTCCGTAACCGTGAGCTCGGCCACACTCCCCTCCTCCGTGGGTCGGAGCGCGAACGATCCCCCGTGCTGCTCTGCCATCTCGGTCACCAGGCGGAGCCCCATGCCCGTATGAACCGTGACATCGAAGCCCTCCGGCACGGGCGGCCCCGAGTTTCGCACGGAGACCGCGACCCGTCCCTCCCGCCGCGCCAACTCCACCTCCACTCGGAACTGGCCGTCTGCTCCCGGTCCGCCGTACTTGAGCGCGTTGGTGATCAACTCGTTCGTGATCACCGCCAGGTTGGTCGCCGCGCGAGTGGGGCACGTTAGCCGCGTGCCCTCGACCGAGATGACGGCGCCGAGTCCGGCGAAAACGCTGCCTAGCGTATCGGTCACCTGGCGCAGCACCGCCAGCAGATCAACCTGCTCGGCGCCGGTAGCGTAGATCTTCTCGTGGATGTCTACGAAGGTGCGGATCCGGGCCACCGCCTCCCGCAGCGCGGAGGCCAGCTCCGAGTGGGCGGTCTGGAGCGCCTGCATCTGGAGCAGGCCGCTGACCATGGCCAGATTGTTGCGGGCCCGGTGGTTGATCTCCTCGGTCAGGTGTTCGGCCAGGCTCGCGCGGCCGCGTTCGGCCGCGAGGAGCCGCTCGTATTGCTCAACCTGGGCGGTGATATCGCGCGCTACCACGAGTACGGTGTCCCGCGAGAGCGGCGAGATCGCGGCGGAGAAGCGCACCTCCTCGCCGCCGATCGGCAGGCTGTACTCGAGCGGAACCGTCTGTCCGGTGTCGAGCGCGCGCCGGACATGGTCGAGGAAGGAGTCCGCCTGCGCCGCGGGGAAGATCTCATGCAGCGTCTTGCCCAGCACCTCCTCCGCCGGCTTGTAGAGCAAGTCGGGCTTCGTGGGGGCGACCTCGAGACAGCGGCCCCGGGAATCGAAGACGAGGATGACGTCGGTCATGGCGGCGAACAGCGCGCGCAGCCTCTGCTCGGACTGTCGCAGCGCCTCCTCCGCCTGGCGGCGGGCGGTGACGTCACGGAAGACACCCAGCAGACACTTCCGCCCCCCCACCATCACGGGCTTGGCGCTGACGTCGGCGTAGAACACCGTGCCGTCCTTGCGTCGGACCGGCATCTCCACCGGCGTCTCGATCTCCCCGCGGGCTTGCCGTGCGAATGTCTCCATTACCCAGGGCAGGTCCTCGGTCGGGTGCAGGTCGGACACGCTCAGGCGTTGCAGTTCACCAGGGCTGTATCCGAGCAGGCGGCACATCTGCGGGTTCGGCCTGCTGATCTGCTGGGTCTCCAGATCCGCCAGCGCGAGGCCGTCCATCGCTTGCTCGAACAAGGTTCGAAACAATTCCTCGCTCTCCCGCAAGGCCTCCGCGGCGCGTTTCTGCTCCGTGATGTCGCGAGCCACCCCCCGAAAACCGCAAAATTCCCTGTGACCGTCGAACACGGGGACGCCGCTCGTGTCCAGCACCACCTGTCGCCCGTCCTTGTGCAGCTTCAGGATCTCCAGGTGGGAGAAGGGTTCGCATCGCTCGAAGTGGGGCCGTATCGCCTCTGCCACCCGCGTCGCCTCCTCCGGAGGCATCAGGTCGAACGGTGTGCGCCCCACCACCTCCGACGGCTCGTACCCCAGGAGTTCACTGACCTTCGGGCTGGCATACGTGTAGACTCCATGCGCGTCCACCTCCCAAATCCAGTCGCTGGTGGTCTCCACCAGCCCTCGGTAGTGCTCCTGGCTCTCGCGCAGGGCCTGGTCCGCGCGTTTCCGCGCCAGCGCTCCGGTGATGACATCGGCCGCGACGCGCAGGAGCGTCACCGTCTCCTCCGTCCACGCGTCCTCCGCGGTCACCGAGTCGAACCCGACGAAGCCGACCGCGCGATCCCCGAGCACCATGGGGACGCAGATCAAGGACTCGATGCTCTCCCGCTCGAACTCTTCGCGCTCCAGCCTCGCCTCGGGCGGCAGGTCGCGGACCCGCGGCACTAGCACGACCTCGCGCCGTTGCGTCCTTTCCATGAACCAGGGGAAGGCCGAGAACGGCAGGCCCTGCAGCCTGTGAATCTCGACGGACACGCCTTCGCGACACCACTCATGGGTGCAGTCCATGATCTCCTCGTCCTCGCGGAATTGGAACACGTAGGCGCGATCCGCCCCGGCGAACTGGCCCAGCTCGCGCAGCGCGGCGTCTATCTCTTGGTCTACCTGGCTGAGGTCGAGGTTGATGAAGCGCGTAGAGGCCCGGATGATGAGTTCCTCGAGTTGCAGCCGACGCGTCAGCGCGGCTTGCGCTCGCTTCAAGTCCGTAACGTCGCGCAGGTGCGCCATCAGCACCTCTGTCGGCGCCATCGGGACGACGGTCAGGGTGATGTCGGCGACGAACTCGGAGCCGTCGGCGCGCCGGTGCGTCCACTCGAACTGCGTGCTTCCCTTCGCGAAGGCCGCCCGGATCATCTCCTCCGCCCTCGCGGAGGAGGGCCGGCCGTCTGGCTGTCGCTCCGGAGAGAAGTCGGCCAGGTCGCGTCCCATCACGTGGTCCACGGAGGAGACCCCGAAGGCTCTGACAGCCGCGTCGTTGCCGTCCACGAAGCGGCCGTCACTGCGCAACAGCAGGATGGGGTCGCGGGCCGACTCATAGAGCAGCCGGAACCGCTCCTCGCTCGCCGGTTGCGCGGCGATCCCCCGGCCGCGTCGGCGCATCACCGCCAGCGCGACCAGGGCCGCCGCGAGCATCGCCGCGAGGCCCCCGGCCACCACCAGGGTGGCCGCCTCCCTCCCTGACCCAGAGAACGCGGGCGGGGCAGATGCGGCAAAGGCCATCGCTGACGCTGGGGAGCAGGCGATCCTCCCGGCCGCGCGGAGGAGGGCCGGCGCGCGGGCGGCCGGCGACCGGCAGAGGCGTCGGCGTTGCCTGAACATCGGTCGCTCCTGTCCCTGCGGGGGCGAACCAGCGGCTCTTGTGCAGAGACGCGCACGAGTTCGCGCAGGCCCCCTATGCTGGCCGCGGCCCTTCCGCAGGAACCCCAACTCTCTCGGTAGTCTATCTGGAGTCGGCCCCGGACCATGCTCGGTTCTTCCGTCACCCCCTGGCCGCGGGGTGTGATGTCGCGCGGCACGGACAAGCGCCACCGCCGTCCGGCGCCTTCCGCCGCGATCAATCCGTCGTCTTACACGCGGTTTCTGTGCCGCAGGTTTCTCATCAAGGTGACATTTTCGCGCTGCAGTTGGTAGGTGACAGAATCGCTGTGCATCTACAAAGATTGCCGCGGCGCTTGACAGCTTCTCTTCCGCCCACTATACTTCGCACAACGTCGGGGAAAGGAGGCAAGGTGCAATGCAAGCCAGAGTGATCCACAACCGAATCACGCGCCATCTGCCTCCTGCGCCCGCGGTCGCGTAACAACCAGCCGCATCTACCTCGCTGACCACGCGCCACAGGCCGGAAGGCCTGTGGCGTTTCGCGTCTCACCCCCCATCTCTGATCCTCAAAAGGAGGAACTATGTCCGTGTACGCGTCTGGCCGAATCGCTGTTATGTCGTACTGCCACAAACCGAAAGGAAACCGCATTGGAGCAAGTCGTCGTTGAAGGTACGGTTGTCGAGAACCGCGGCGCGCACTTCGAGGTGGACGTGGAGGGCCGCCGCGTCATGTGCCTCTTACGGGGCCGGCTGAAGAAGGACAAGCGCACCCAGGCCGCGCCGGTGGCGGCCGGGGATCGGGTGAAGCTGGCCCTACTCGAGCCTGGCCGGGGTGTGATCGAGCAGGTGCTGCCGCGCACCTCCGGTCTCTCTCGCCGCGCGGCGGGAAGCGTGCCGCTCCAACAGACCCTGGCCGCGAACGTGGACCAGGCCGTGATCGTCTTCGCCGCGGCCGAGCCGCGCACCAACTTTTACTTCCTCGACCGCTTCCTGGTGATGGCCACCGCGAGCGGTCTCGACCGGATCGTCTGCATCAACAAGTGTGACCTCGTCACTGCGGATGCGTTGGGCGAGAGATACGAGGTCTACGCGCGCCTCGGCGGCCGGCTGATCTTCGCCAGCGCCTACCGCGGGGACGGGATCGCGGAACTGCGCGCGGCCCTCACGGACCGCCGCTCGGTGATGTGCGGCCCGTCGGGAGTCGGCAAGTCCTCCCTGCTCAACTCGGTCGCCCCCGGCCTGTCCCTTCGCACCAGCGACATCGGCTACACCACCTATAAGGGCCGCCACACCACCACCTCCATGACGCTCCTCCAACTCCCCTTCGGCGGCTGGATTGCGGACACACCGGGGATACGGCAGGTGGGGTTCCACGACCTCGGCCGCGACGACATCATCGCCGCCTTCCCGGACCTCCACCCCTACTTCGGTCGGTGCCATTACTCCAACTGCGCGCACCAGCAGGAGGAGGGATGCGCCTTGCGCGCCGCGGTGGAGGCAGGCGAAGTCAGCGCGCGGCGGGTGAGGAGCTTTCTGCAGATGGGAGGGGTGAGATGAGACCACCCGACCATGACGACACCATTCGCCCTGCCCCGCGCCGCCAGATCGGCGGCAAGTGGAAGGGCCGCGGGCAACGCCGCCCGCGCAATGAGGGCCGCCGGGACAGTCGCGAGCAGGACCGTGGCGGGAGGGAAAGACTGAGCCTGCGCGATCGGGAGGTGGCGCAGTTGCTGGAGGATTGGGTGGAGGACGACACTACCGCAAGAGGAGAGACAGACGAATGAGCACTCGCATAGTGACGGCTGAAACGGAAGAAGGACGGCGCGCGATCGAAGAGGTGATGGACCACTCGTATCAGACCGATCTCAACAGCGTTCCGCCCGCCTGGTCGCGAGCGTTAGTGGTGGATGGCGTGCCGGTTTCGTTCATCCTGATAGACCCCGACGACTCCGTGCCGATGCCAGGCGGACGGCTGCGTTCGGCCTTCATCTCCGACGTGGCGACGCGAGAGGATCGGCGTCGCGAGGGGCATTTCCGGGCGATCCTGGAGCATACCTTTGCCGACCTGCGCGCGGCCGACATCAGTACGGTGGTCTGCCACGGAGAGAGCCATCTCTATCGCCGTTTCGGCTTCGATGTGTACGCGCATCACTGCGGCCTCCTCATCACACCGGAGTTGGTCGCGCGGAGGTTGGGGGCCCTGGCGCAAGAGGGATGGGCGACCTGGATGGAACTGGATGACCACCCGCATCTGGCCGCCGACCTGCTGTTGATAACCGACTCGAGGGCGGAGACGCTGGCGCAGGCGAAGGCGATGCTGCAGACCGCCGCGGCCCTCGCGCGCGAACGCGGCAAGGAGCGTATCGTGTTCGAGTTCCCCTCCGAGCCGGAAGCCCGCGTCTTCCCGTCCATGGACTCTCCGCTTGTGACCCTGGCACTCGCCTGCGGCGGACAGTTGACTCTCCAAGGTGCGGATCCTGAGGGACGGCCCATCGCCCATGCCGACTGGATCAAGGTGCTCGACGCGCCGAACTTCCTTACAGAAGTGCTCTCGTTGCTCCCATCTCCGGCAGGGCCGCTTCCGCAGGCGGCCGTGAGCTTCGACACCGACGCGGGGATGGCGACGATCCGGGCCTCATCCGCGGGAGTGGAGGTGACGGCAGGAGCCGCGCCGGATGCCCCAGGTGCAACCTGGCCCTCCGGTGCTCTCGCCCAACTCGCGCTAGGGTACGCCTCCGCCGCGGTGTTGGCCGAGATGCACAACACGCCGCTGCCGACGCAGGAACTGGCGCTGCTCGTCGCCCTCTTTCCGCGGCAGTGGCGCGTGTCGCGGAATGAGAGTTGGGTGTTCAGGCAATGAGCGGAACGCGAGAGGAACTGAAGCGCGTGAAGACCTGGCTCGCCCGCTGCCTCCCTCCCGGCACCCCTGAACCGCGCCGCTGCCGCGATCTGAGCGGCCGTAGCGGCTGTCAGGTGTGGGAGTGCGAGGTCGGAGAGGAGCGGGTGGCGCTGAAGGTCTACTCCCCCGGCTGCGACGATTACTCAGGCCTGGGGCCCGCGGATACGATGCGCAAGCACGCGCTGGCGTTACGCGAGCTACCCACGTTCGGCGTCCCCACGCCGCGTTGCCTCGGGCTCGCGGTGGAGGGGGAGGAGGCCGCGCTGGTTACCGAATGGCTCGAGGCGCGGCCCTTCGCCCCGGCCGATCGCGTTGCGGCCGCGCGGGCGTTAGCGCGGTTGCACACGATCGAGCTAACCGATCTGAACCGCGAACTCGCCGATCTCGTCTCCCGCTCCACGCCTAACCGCGGGCGCGTGGGCGAGGCTCCCGGCGAGCCGTCGCTCACTGATGTGACGCTGCAGCACGGCGACTACTTTTCAGTGAATCTCCTCTCGACTCCCGACGGGATTCGTGTCTTGGACTGGGACCTGCTCGCCCTCGGCGACCCAATGTGGGATCTCGGGTTGCTGCTCTGCGCCGATCGCGGCCTAGAGGAAAACGAAGCTGCAGCCGTGATTTCTGCGTATGGGGAGATTCGGCAACTCTCGGCCGGGCGGCTGGCCTGGCAGCGGCGGTGTTGGAAGGAGTTCTGGCGAAGACGAGAGCAACGTAGCTGAGACGGCGAAGGTCATGCGTAACGGGTTGACATAGGCGCGGCCCGCTTGCTACAATCATCCCCGCTAATCTGAGGAGCGAGTGCGGATGCCGAAAGTTGAGACGGAAAAGCTGCGGGAGATGGTCCGGAACGTGAATCGCTTCCTGGAGTTCGAGCGCGAGGTCGAGGACAGCGTTCGCCAGGAGTACGCCTTCCGGATCCAGGAGATTGACGAGGAGAAGCGGGCCCGCGAGAAGCGCGCCCGCAAGAAGCGGCTGCGGAAGCTGCGCGCCACTCAATCCCAATAGCCCGCGACCGAGGGACCAATTGACAACGGCGAGCCCCACAGCGCGTGGGGCTCGTTGTGTGCTATCAGAGGGGCAAGAAGAAGCGGCGGATGAATGAGAGCGCACAGGAAAAGCTGGAGGCGCTGGTCAGGCTCTTCGAGGAGCATGGGCTGGAGGAGTTGATCGTGGAGGAGGGGGACTTCAAGGTCCACCTCCAGCGTCGTGCGGATAACCCCACGGTGGCGGTTGCGCCGCCCGTTCCTGTCAGTCCCAGCCCCCCCGTGCCGCCCTCACCGGAGCCGCTCCTGGAGAACCTCAGCCGCACGGTGGCGGTGCGCGCGCCGCTGATCGGGATATTCTACCGCTCCGCCTCGCCGGAGTCGCCGCCCTTCGTGAAGCTCGGCGATATCGTGAAAGAGGGGCAGACGGTGTGCATCATCGAGGCGATGAAGGTCTTCAACGAGATCAAATCGGACTGGGCGGGGCGGGTGAAAGACATCGCGGCGGAGGGCGGCGCGCTGGTGCAGGCCGGCGATCCGCTGATCGTGCTGGAATTCTTGGACGGACGCTGAGGAGAGGTGCGCGCCATGCCGGAACAGCCCATCTACGTCGGGATCATCGGGTTCGGAATCGTCGGCGTTGGCACGTACCAGACGCTGTGCGAGAATCAGGCGAGCATTGATCAGAAGGTCGGGCGGCCGGTGCGCGTGAAGCGCATCGCGGATCTTGACTGGTCGCGCCCGCGTCCGGTGGACGTGCCGAAAGAAGTGCAGACCACCGACGCCAACGCGATTCTCGACGACCCTGAGATCTCCATCGTCGTCGAGTGCATCGGCGGGATCAAGCCGTCGCGCGAGTTCCTGCTGCGCGCGCTCCGGTCAGGCAAGAACGTCGTCACCTCCAACAAGGAACTGATCGCGCGCCACGGCGCGGACCTCTTCGACGCCTGCGCCGCGCCCCGCGTGGACCTGATGTTCGAGGGCAGCGTCGGCGGCGGCATCCCCATCCTCCGACCGTTGAAGAGCTGCCTCGCCGGCAACCGGATCACGCGGGTGATGGGTATCGTCAACGGGACCACGAACTTCATCCTCTCGAAGATGATGGAGGAGGGAGCGGAGTTCGCCGACGCGCTGGCCGAGGCGCAGCGCCTTGGGTATGCCGAGCCGGACCCGACGAACGATGTGGAGGGCCACGACGCCACCTTCAAGCTGGCCATCCTCGCCTCCATCGCGTTCGAGACGCGGGTGCGCGTCGAGGACATCTACCGCGAGGGGATCACGCAGCTCGCCGCGGTGGACATGGAGTACGCGCGGCAACTCGGCTGCACCATCAAGCTGCTGGCCATCGGGACGCGGGTGGACGGCGCGGTGTCGCTGCGCGTCCATCCCACGCTGCTTCCCACCACCCATCCGCTGGCGGCGGTGGGCGGGGCGTTCAACGCCATCTTCGTGCATGGAAGCTCGGTGGGAGAGGTGATGTTCTACGGGCAGGGCGCGGGGGCGCGGCCCACGGGGTCGGCGATGGTGGGGGATATCATTGACGTGGCGCGCAACATCGTGAACGGCTCCACGGGGCGCATTTCCTGCACCTGTTTCGAGCAGCGCCCGGCCCAGCCCATCGAGGAATTGCTGACGCGGTTCTACGTGCGCACCACCGTCGCGGACCGGCCGGGCGTGCTGGCGGCCATCGCCACCGTGTTCGGCGAGGAGGGGGTGAGCCTGGAGTCGGTCTTACAGAAGCAGGCGACGGGCGACAAGGCCGAGATCGTGTGGCTGACGCACGAGACGAAAGAGCGGCAGATGCGGCGGTCGCTGGCGCGGCTCGAGGCGAGGCCGGAGGTGGAGACGGTGAACGCGTGCCTGCATGCAGAGTTATAGGTTCTTTCTCAACACAAAGGGGATGTTATTATCCCCATCGTGCGCTTTGTACTATGGAGAGCATAGCCATGTCTCTTAGTTCAGCCTGGCCGGGTATCATTGAGGCGTATCGGGAGTTCATGCCGGTGAGCGAGAGCACGCGCATCATCACCTTGCGAGAGGGCAATACGCCGCTGATTCCCGCGCCGGGATTGCAGGAGCGGATCGGCCTGCCGATTCCGCTGTACCTGAAGTACGAGGGCATGAACCCCACTGGCTCTTTCAAGGACCGTGGGATGACGATGGCCGTGACCAAGGCGGTGGAGGAGGGGCAGCGGGCGGTGATGTGCGCCTCCACGGGGAACACCGCGGCCTCGGCCGCGGCCTATGCGGCGCGGGCGGAGATGGACTGCGTGGTGGTGTTGCCGCTGAAGTACATCGCGATGGGGAAGATCGCCCAGTCCGTGATGCACGGGGCGAAGGTGATCGCGATCGAGGGGAACTTCGATGACGCGCTGCGGATCGTGATCGAGATCACCACGAACTACCCGGTGCAACTCGTGAACTCCATCAACCCGTACCGCATCGAGGGACAGAAATCCGGCGCGTTCGAGATTTGCGATGCCCTCGGCGACGCGCCGACCTATCACGCCATCCCGGTCGGGAACGCGGGCAACATCACGGCCTACTGGAAGGGCTACAAGGAGTACCAGCAGGCCGGACGGAGCACGGGGCGGCCGAAGATGCTGGGCTTCCAGGCCGAGGGCGCGGCCCCCATCGTGCGCGGCGAACCGGTCGCGGACCCGCAGACCATCGCCACCGCGATCAAGATCGGGAATCCGGCGAGCTGGAAGAGCGCGGTGGCGGCGCGGGACGAATCCGGCGGGCTGATCGCCACCGTGACTGACGAGGAGATTCTGGAGGCGTACACGCTGCTCGCCAGCGTGGAGGGGGTGTTCTGCGAACCGGCCTCCGCGGCCTCGTTCGCGGGGGTGGTGAAGCTGACGCGGCAGGGCTACTTTCAGAAAGAGCAAGCGGCCGGCTTTGCCGCTAACCCCTCTGTCGTTTGCATCATCACCGGCCACGGCCTGAAAGACCCGGACCGGGCCATCGCTACCGCCGCCGAGCCGATTCACACCGAGGCCAGCGCGGAGGTCGTCGCGGAGGTGTTGGGGTATCGGGAGCTGGTGGGGGTGGGGTAAGAGGATTCTGATGTGCGACCTTGATAACGATGGGCCTGCGGTGGAGATCTACTCGCCGGAACGCGTCGCCGAGTTCCTGCTCACCAACGCGGTAGACGCCGCGGACTACGCCCGCGCGGTGGAGCGGGTGAGGGCAATGGGGCTGGACCCGGAGACGATTCCGCACGTCAG
>CAZUGW010000020.1:2742-3721 GCA_964620055.1 uncultured bacterium | reverse complement strand
GGCCTGAGTGAGTTCCTACCGCAGGACGCTATCTGGAGACGAGGCGCGCCGTGCCATCAGGGGTCACCCTCAGACTGACGATCAAAGGCATCGGATCCGCGATGGGTTTCCCGTCCCGGGTGATCTCGATGATAAGCAGTTGGGCCGGCCCGAACTGCTGTTCCGCCGCGGCGCGGAGTTCGTCATTCAGCCCCACCACGCGCAGGAGGTCGCCTTGCTTGCGCTCCGGCCACCAATGGTGGTTAAGCGCCTGCGCGGTCGGCTGAGGGGAGAAGTCGCTTCCCCAGCGCAGGCCCTCGCCCTGCGCACGGTTCCACAGATCGTCATTCAGGTCCGCGATGAGATCGTAACCCTGGCTCATGTCGTCGGATAGCAGGTTGAGCAGCTTCTCCCGAAACGCGTGCCGGTAGGCATTGCGGGTATCGGTCGGGTCGCCGTAGATTGGCAGGTACCCCCACTTGAGTTGAGGCTTGCCCAGATGCGTGACCGTCCAAGCACAGGCGCGCGGATCAAGTGGGACCTCCAGTGCGGCGTGACGGTCGGGCGACGCATCGGCCAGCAAAGACGGATCGAGCCATCCGTCCACCCGCGCCAAGTCCTCTGCTGTCCAGAACCCGCCCCGCCACTTGTCGCGTTCACTGCTGCGGAAGCGAAGGAAGGTCCCGGCGTCTCCCCACTCCCAACCGGGCAATCGCAGACGGTCGCGAGAGAGGAGGCGGGGCGTATTCGCCACCGCGCGCGCCCCTAGAACCAGCAGCGCGTTCAAGTCCGGCGCGCCGTCCGGGTAGACTAGGTCAAGGACGGGCTTAACGCTGCACACGGGCTGGCAGAAGCAATCTGAGAGCACGTTCAGGCCCGAAGCCACAGCCGCCGCCTCCTGCACCTGCCAGAGCGCGTATTCCCCCTCAGCCGTTACGGGCAGCGCGGTGGAGGAGAGCAGGGCCTCGCTGTCCGCGGAGAGTTTGGGGCGCCAGCCGGG
>CAZUGW010000020.1:0-2732 GCA_964620055.1 uncultured bacterium | reverse complement strand
CTCGGCCTGGAGTCGTTCTGCCTCCTCTTTGCTTACAATCTCACCGGTCAGCTCCTTTGCCTCGATAATCGCAGCTAGGCTCAGAGGCTCTCCGGTCCAGAGATCGGGGATGAGTTCGAGGAAGGGCAGGTCAACCATGTAGCCAGGGGTGCGCGGAATCTCCTCCCCCTTCGCGACCATCAGATTCACCCTGAAGCCGGTGGGCCTAGCAGTGCTGATCCACACCTTAGGGTCGGTCTTCTCCACCCAGTCCCAGTCGTCCCAGTGGGCATCCGTCTGCGCACCGGTAGCCGGGAGCGCCTCGGTCACCTTGGCCCACTGCTTCAGGTCCATCCCCTCGCGCAGCCAGGCGCGCTGCTCTGCAGAAAAGGAGGAGAGAGGGCGGATGATCGTGGGATTGGAGCGTCCCGGTCGGATAGCGAAAGAAGGAAACGGGCCTCGGTCTGGCGCTTTGGATTCGCCAGCGCGAGCAGCATCAGGTCGTCTTTGCCCTGAAACTGTCTGAGCGCCTCTTCCCGTGACATGCCAAGGTAGTTCTTGAGCTCTTGCAGACGGTCGAGCAGCAGAGCCCGGGCCTTTGGCCCGAGTTCTTCGCCCTGCTGTGTCCCCAGAGCAAGCGCCGCGAGTTTCTCCTGCTGCAGGCGCGCCTCGATCCCTGAGCCGATGCTGGTGGACATGAGGTGGTAGGTGCGTTGCTCTCCTTGCCCTGAAACCATAATCGCACAATCGGTCACCCAGGTGAGTTGGGCCAAGAAGGAGCGCAGGTCTGGCGGCCGGCTCGGGTTGAGATAGGCGGTGATGCAGACGCGCTCGTTCATGTCTCCCGCGGGATAGAAAGCGAGATCTACCCCGGTCTGCACGTGCAAGTCCTGGAACACCTGCCGGAGCGGCGTCCCCGCGCCCCAGAGCTTGACGGGCCGATCGAGCCGCGCGTCGTAGAGCTTGCCATCAGAATAAGAGTCAGAAGGGTTCCACTGAGTCAGCGGCGCAGAGTCGGCCCCGACGGTCGCAGATGCGGATAGGCAGAGGCCCACCAGGAGTGCCCATCGAAGCGCCGCGCGCGTCACCTTCATCTCACACCTCTTGTCCTGGAGATGCTGCAGAAATACGCCAGATTGCCGGGAATCCCTGCAAGCAGACGACTACCGCGCCCTCGGGTGCGCCTGCTCGTACACCTCCCGCAGTCGCCGACGGGTGACGTGGGTGTAGATCTGGGTTGTGGTCAGGCTGGCGTGGCCGAGGAGTTCTTGGACGGAGCGGAGGTCGGCCCCGGCCTCGAGTAGGTGGGTGGCGAAGGTATGCCGTAGCGCGTGGGGGCCGATGTCGTGTTGGGCGCAGGCGGCGAGCAGGTGGCCGTGGAGAATGCGCCGCACGCTGCGGTCGGTGAGCGGGCCGCCGCGGGTGTTCACGAACAGGTAATCATGTTGCTTTTCCGGGTCCGGTCGGCGCGCGTAGAGATGCGGCCGGCCCTCATGGAGATACCGCGCAATCGCCTCCTGCGCGGGGCGGCCGAGTAGCACTAAGCGCTCTTTCCTGCGCTTGCCGATGACACGCAACTCCGCCGCGTCGCGGACTTGGGAGACGGTGAGACTCATCAACTCCGATACCCGTAGCCCCGTCGCGTAGAGCGTCTCCAGCAGCGCGCGATCCCGCAGCCCCGCGGGCGTGCCCGCGTCCGGCGCGGCGAGCAGCTTCTCCACGTCGGATTCGTACAGGAAGCGCGGCAGCTTGCGCGCTTGGCGGGGCGCGGTGAGGCCGATGGTGGGGTCGGAGGCGACGAGGTCGCGGGCCCGCAGATACCGATACAGCGCGCGCAGCGCGGAGAGCTTGCGGGCGATGGAGGCGCGGGCGTAGTTCGCGGCGTGCAGGTGCGCGAGATAGCGTCGGACGTGCGCGGCGCGCACCTCGCCCCAGTCCTGCGCCAGGCCCTGCTCCTGCAGGAACGCGGCGCACCGCCCCAGGTCGTCGGCATAGCCGCGGGCGGTGGTCGGCGCCACGCCGCGCGCCTCCCGCAACTCGGTCAGGAACCCGTCAATAAGACGCTCCACCTCCGCACCTCTTCCTGCCCAGGGATACCACATTCGTCCGTGGCGCGCGCACGGGACCGAGAGGCGCGCCGCGCGCCGGCGGCGAATTGACGCTGGCAACACGGGATGTTAGAATCCGCGGTGATACCTGGGTAATAGTAGTACACGGGCGGGGGAATCCGGCGGAGGAAGGTTCGTGGGCGAGAGCATAATGCTTCCGACGCCGGAGGCGACCCAGGCGTGACGTGTGCCGGGTGGTGTAATTGGCAACACAGCGGCCTTTGGAGCCGCCTTTCAAGGTTCGAGTCCTTGCCCGGCAGCCACCTGTGGACGAGAGATCTGAGACCTGAGACGCGGTCGTTCGCGAGGCCGCGGTAGAGAGGTACGGAGTGAAGGCTTGCGAGCAGACGGGGGGCGCGAACGCCCTTCCGGGGGTGATCTTGGCGGCGGGCAAGGGAACGCGGTTGGACCTGGGGTCGCCCAAGGTGACGATGGATGTCGGCGGGCGCCCGATGGTACTCCGGGTGATAGAGGCGGTGCGCGGGGCCGGGGTGGACCGCGTGATCGTGGTCGTCGGGCACCGCGCGAACGACGTGCAGGCGACGGTCGGGAATCACGTCGAGTACGTGGTGCAGGAGGAGCAACTGGGCACGGGCCATGCGGCGCAGCAGGCGGAGGGCGTGCTGGCCGGCTATCGCGGCCCGG
>CAZUGW010000019.1:17442-17667 GCA_964620055.1 uncultured bacterium | reverse complement strand
CGGTGGTAGCGGTCTCATGAAAATCACATTGCAGTGCGATTCGCCATGATCGCGCCGCCGCCTGTACGGGGGTGTCGTGTCGGCGGGACAAGGCGGCTCGGGTGGAATCCGGCAACCGGCAAACGTGGAATATCCCTACACCAGGGGGCGGCCCGCATCTCACGGAGGACTAGAGATGAGACGAGAGCGTGTGGTTCTGGCGGAGGGGCTGCTCCCGGACAACCT
>CAZUGW010000019.1:13840-17432 GCA_964620055.1 uncultured bacterium | reverse complement strand
AAATCCAAGATGCGCTGACCCGCGGTATCGGCTGGCCGGTCCTGTTCGTTGACCCCGTCGGGCGCCCTCTCGCGGCGTGTGAGGACCTCTCGAGCTTCTGCCGGCAGTTGACGCGCGGCGTCGCGGTGGACCGGCCCTGCCTGGACTGCGGGCGGCGCCTCGCGGTCCCCGAGGTGCGTTCGCTCGACTGCGACGTCACGCTCGTCCTGCCCTCCCCTCATCGGTGTCCGCTCGGGGGAGCCGACGTCGCCGTGCCGCTTCATGTCGAGGGAGAACTCCAGGCCGTGCTCGTCACGGCGCAGACTCGTCTCGAGGCGGGCCTCGAGGCGGCGGGCGCGGGCCTGGCGGCGGTCGCGGAGTTGGTCGGCGCGTTGCTGGCGGCGCGGCGGCGCAATCTGCGGCTGGCCGAGCGCGTGCGGCAGCAGCGCCGCCAGCTTCAGGAGCAGACGCGGGTGGACGCGCTGACCGGTCTCCCCAACCACCGGCATTTCGTGGAGTCGTTGGAGGCGGAACTCGCTCGGGCCGCGCGCTATCAGCGCGACCTGTCCGTCGCGATCCTGGGCCTGGAGGATCTCCGCCGGATCAACGCGGAGTCCGGCCGCGAGGCCGGGGACGTCGTGCTGCGGGCCGTGGCCCGGTGTCTCTCCTCCAACCTGCGCAGCATAGACCTCGTGGCCCGGGTGGGCGCGGCTGAGTTCGCCCTGCTGTTCCCGGAGACGAAGCGCACGGAGGCGATGATCGCCCTGGCGCGCCTGGAGCCGCGGCTGCGCGAACTCAACATCTCGGGAGAGCTGCCGGCAGAGGTGCGCCTGGCGGCCGACGTGCTTGACCTCGCCACGTCCGGCCCGGAGGGGCTGCGAACCGCCGTCTCCGACTCGCGTCGGGGCCGGGCCGGCGCGCCGACGGCCGGCTAGCGCGCCTAGGGAGCGGGGCGCGGCCGCCGCCGGCTGTGCTGCCAGACGACCTCGCTCACGCGCGGCGCGTGGGGCCGGCGCTGGAGACCCTGCACTCGCGCCACGATCTCCTCCGGCCCCAACAGCGCGGTCTGTCGCTGGAGGCTCTTGCGCTGGGCCGCGCCGATGATGATCTCGGCCGCCTCCGCGAGGGGAATCTCGGCGGTGTTTAGCACCATGTCGTAGTGCGCCGGGTCATCAATCTCCGCGCCGAAGGCATGACGGACGAACCGGGCGCGCGCGTCGTCCGCTCTCCGCAGGAGTCGCTCTGCTATGATTCTGCTCATCCCTTGTCTAGCCATCAAACGGGCAATGCGACAGGGAAGCGGAGCGATGAGGCGCACGTGAAAGGTGCCGGGATTGGTGAGCACGAAGGCCGCCCCTCGCCCGATCACGATCACATTGTCCTCGCGCTCGAGCATCAGGAGCGTATGGACCAGACGCCGCAGGTAGGCCGCGTGGCTCAACGAGGTCTGCCACTCGGCGACCAGGGCCTCGATGGGTCCGGGCACCGCTTCGTCGAAAATCTCGACGTGGGCCAGGGGCAGGCCGGAGCGATAGGCCACTTGCTCGACGATGGTACGATCCGCCAGCCTCATTCCCGTGTAGCCGGCCAAGAGCTCGGCTATCTCATCCCCGCCCGATTCGGCCTGCCGAGAGAGCGTGATCACCACCGCCGCAAACCTCCCGCCGTCCCACTGTTATTCTGCCCAACCGGGTCGGCTCCTCGCTCTCGCCGGAGGCGCGGTGTCGCGACAACCGGCCCTTCCTAGCCTCCGCTCCCGCCCTCTGCTCCTTGGGCTGCACCCTCGTTGCCGTCGGAGGTATTGTCTCCCGAGTCGCCCGCTCCCGACTCCGGGGCGAGCTCGTCTCCGGACGTATCCTCACTCGCCTCCGGGGCGGCCTCCTGTGTCGTCCCCTCGTCCGAGGGTGCGACCTCCTGTTCGGCGGGCGGCGCGCTCTCGGGCTCCGCGGCGGGGGGCGGAGGGGCGGACGCCGGAGGCGGCGCGACGAGCGTCTCGGTCTGCGGGTGGTCGAATCGGGGGAGGAGCGGGACGAGTTCCGCGTTCTTGGGATCGAGCAGCAGGGCGCGGTACATCCACTCGCGAGCGCCGGACACCTCACCCTGATTGGCGAGCAGGTCGCTCATCAAGAGTGCGGTGCGCATCCGGTCCGCGGGCGTGAGCTTGAGCGTGCTCAACCACACCTTCTTCAGCGCGCTCATCGCCTCGTCGGGCAGGTCGCAGTCGTAGAGCGCGGCGCCGTAGTCCACGAAGTACCGGCCATTTTCCGGCGCCAGCGTGTGGGCCGACTGCAGGTACTTCAACCCCTCGGTCGGGCTGTCGCTCAGGCCGCGCGCAACTTCGCGCGTCTTCTCCCGGTGCTCTCCGCCGCCGGTGTCGAAGGAGACGTTCTCGCGCTCGATCACCCGATAGCCGTACAATATCCAGCTTCCCAGGAGGTACTGGGCCTCGGCCGAGTCGGGGTTCTTTGCCGCCAGGTCGCGCGCGCCTTGCAGCCCGCGGTCGGCGAGTTTCTGCACCAGGGCCAGCTCGTCGGCGCTGCCCTGCCGATGAGTCAGCGCTTCCCCCAGCGCGGCGTTGCGCTGCAGGTCTTTCATCACGGTCGCCGGCGTCGGCGCGGCCGCGGGGGTGGGGGGCGCGGCGCCCCAGGCGGCGCAGGTCCCCAGCAAGATTAGCAGCGTCCAGCACACGAGTCTCGTCATGAACCGGCCTCCGTGATGCGCGAGATCAGACCACAGATGTTACTGCACTTGCCTCAGAAATTCCTGCGGGGGGACATAGCCGGTGATGCGGGTGATCTCCCGGCCGCCCGGGTCCAACACCACCGTGGTGGGCAATCCACTCACCCCATACTTGCGCGCCAGGTCGCCCTGCTGGTCCACGTTCACCCGGGCGAAGACATACCGGCCGCTCAGGGCGATGACGCTGGCGTTGGAGAAGGTGTCCGCGTCCATCTTCCGGCAGTACCCACACCAGTCGGCCATGAAGTCCACGAGAGTTCGCTTCCCCTCCCGCTGCGCGGTCGCCAGCCCCTCCTGATAGGAGAGCCACGTGATCCTGCCGGAAGGCGCCGCGATCCCGCCGCCGGCGGCCTGGGAGCGGAGTTGGGCCAGGGTCGCGCGCTCGCTGGGACTGAGGCTCGGGAAGCGTTTGGGCAGACTATCCAACTCCGCGACGGCGAGTTTGGTCTGCCCCGCGGCCAGCAATCCCTTGACGTAATCGAGCTGGTAGACGGCGTTCTGCGGCTGGAGCTGGCCGGCTTTCCGCAACTCGGCCAACCCTTCCATCATCTCGGCCTGGCTCTTAGCGCCGCGCACCAGGGGCGTGGCCTTTCCCTCCGCCTCTGCGGCGCGGTAGGCGAGCGAGAGGAGCGCACCGAGCACGTAGTGCGCCTGCGCGCTCTTAGGTTGGGAACTCACCGTCATGCGCGCCACTCCGATTCCGTCGGCGATCAGTTTTTCGGCCTTCACCGCGGTTTCCCGCGGCACCGGCTTGCCGGCGGCCGCGTCGCCCAAGGCCAGGTTCTGCGCCAGCATCTGCTGCGCCGCCTCCAGCGGCGCCGGCGGCATCGGCGGAGTCTCCGCCGCGTACACCGCCGCGAGCACCACGACCAAC
>CAZUGW010000019.1:8157-13830 GCA_964620055.1 uncultured bacterium | reverse complement strand
TCATCATCTTCCTCCCCGTGATGGACTTGTCCCTCGCCCCTATGGTTCATACCGGTGCGGCACGATGTGAATCAGGTCCTCGGTCCGGCACGGCCCGCTCTCCACCTGCACGGTCGTCTCCGAGATCCCAAACTGCTCGGCCAGCCGATGGTTGATCTCGGTTACCACTTCGTCCCGATCGGAGCCGGGACAATCCCCCACGGTCACGTGGACGCTCAGCGCCAACAGGTTCGAGCAGATGGTCCAGATGTGCAAATCGTGGATCCCCTGGACCAGCGGCACCGTCCGCACCGCCTCCGCCACCGCCTCCAGGTCTACCTCCCGCGGGACGCCCTCCAGCAGGATGTGCCCCGTGTCCCGGAGGAGGCGGATCGAACCGAACAGGACCGCCAGCGCGATCACCGCGCTGAGGATCGGGTCTACAATGTACCAGCCCGTGGGCAGCATGATCAGCGCAGCCACCACCACGCCCACGCTCCCGCCAAGATCGGCCAGCACGTGTAGATAGGCGCTGTGCACATTGAGGTCGTGGGAATGCCCGCGCAGGCGCAGGGCGATCAGCCCGTTGGCGATCAGGCCCGCGGCGGCGATGATCAACATCCCTTCCACTCTCACCGCGACCGGAGAAAGCAGCCGACGGTAGGCCTCGACGAGCAGCCCGACCGAGATCAGCAGCAGCAGCGCGCCGTTGACCAGCGCCGCGAACACCTCGGCGCGGTGCCAGCCGAACGTGCGGTTCTTGCTCACCGGGCGCGTGGCCAGTACCAGCGCGCCGAGGCTCAACGCCAGCGAGATGAAATCGGTAAAGACATGGGCCGCGTCGCTCAACAGCGCAAGGCTGTGGGACCAGACCCCCCCGATCACTTCTCCGACCAGCACGACGAAGGTCAGCCCTACCGCGAACGCCAGCTTGCCTCTGATGGAGGCGGGCGCCACGGCGAAGTGATCGTGCTCGTGTCGCTCCGGATGATGCTCTGTCTCTATCCCTGGATGGTGATGGTCCATCCGCACCTCTCCTCGGACTCTTGGGCGTCACCTGTGCATGTGACGCCGACGGCCGGCTCCGCAGCCCAATCAGCATACCCAATCCGCGACCCGCTGAGAAGGTCAAACCGAGTGCTGTGCTGCCAGAACGACAACGAAGGGATATGCGCTTTCCTCCGTCACATCGGTCAGGCGAGTGGGCCCGGCAGGATTCGAACCTACGACCGAGCGGTTATGAGCCGCCTGCTCTGCCGCTGAGCTACGGGCCCGGATGCGAAGAGGCGAAGAGTCGAAGAGGCGAAGAGTCGAACGGCCGTCCTTTTTCGTCTCTTCGCCTATCTCCTGTCGCCCTTCCTCTCTCCCGATCTTCGTAATGCAATGGCTGCTTGCGCCTCTTCTATGGGCGCTCGTACAGCACGCGTCCCTCTTCCTCGATAGTCCGAAGGAAATCGCGGCCCTCGGCGCGCATCCGGTTCCATTCCTCCGGCGTGTACACCAGGGCCTGGACCTCCCGCCTGCCATTATACAGCGCGAGCGCCTGGCCGATGCGGTCGAAGAAACTCAACTCCGTCTCGGCGATGACGGCGAGGTCAATGTCGCTCTCCTCGCCCGCCTCGCCGCGCGCGACGCTGCCGAACACGATCACCCGCTGCGGGCGCATCTCCGCCACGATGCGATCAACCCACTCGGTCAGCTCGCGCTCGATCTCTTCACGAACGCGAGCACGGATGTGGCCAGGGACAGGCATCTCTCCGCCGCCTCCGCCGTGTAGTGATCGTGCGGCACGTCATCCGGCAGGCCGTTCGGGTACCGCGTCGGCACGTAATACTGGTCGAGTTCGGCGGCCGGCCGAAGTTCACCGCACGCCGGATCCAGGGCCTCGCACGCGACGAGCAACTGGCGCACGGAATGGGTAATCATCCGCGTTTTCCCCGCCGCGAACAGAAAGCTCTTGAGCGCCTTCTCGGCGGATTGCTGCGCCTGGAAGCAGGCCCATTCGTGGTTTCCCGCGGCGCGGCTGTCTCGCCCGGCCTTCAGATCCCACTCGGCTTGCTCCAGCCATCGGCGCGCCTCAGCCTTGTGCATGGCCCGATTATAGCCCCTCGCCCCGCGGCAAGCAAGGCCGCCGCGCTACCATCCCTTCACCCACGGGTTGTGCTGTCGCTCCTCGCCAATCGTCGTCGCCGGTCCGTGGCCGGGGTAGACCACCAACGCGTCGGGCAGGTCCATCAGCCGTGAGAGCGATTCCATCATCTGCGTCTCGTCCCCGCCTGGCAGGTCGGTGCGCCCGATCCCGCCGGCGAACAACGTGTCCCCCGCGAGCAAGACGCCCTCGCCCGCCAGACAGATGCTGCCGGGCGTGTGACCCGGCGTGTGAAGCACGCGGAAGGAAATCCCGGTGCTCTCCAGCCCCACCATGTCACCCTCGCGCAGCATCAGGTCCGGTGCGACCGGCTCCTGCGGGAGGCCGAACAGCGCGGCCCCGCTGAGCATCGGCTCGGTCAGTTGCTCCGCATCCAGTTCGTGAACGGCCACCTGGGCCGCGGTGCGGCGCACCAGTTCGGCCAGCGCGCCGATGTGATCAATGTGCCCGTGGGTGGTCACGATCAGGCGGAGGCGCAGGTTACGGGCTTCCATCTCCGCGAGGACCGTCTCCGGCTCCCCGGCGCAGTCCACCAGAAGCGCCTCACCGCCCTCCTCGCCCCACACCAGGTAGCAGTTCGTTCCCAGCGGCCCCAGGGTCAGGGTAAGCAGGTTCATGCCGCCCCCGCCGCGTCCATCTCGGCGCGGTTCAACTCCAACCGTCGCCGGCCGACGAATTCCATCTCGTAGCTATCCAACTCGCCGACTTGCGTCAGGAGTTCGGCCGCCTCGTTCTCCAGGCCGGCCTCGGCGTAGGCGTCGGCGAGCAAGACCCGATAGCAGCGGTTGCGGGGGTCCATCTTGAGCGCGAGGCGAAGCGCGTCCACGGCCTCGACGATTCTTCCCACGGCGAGGGAGACCACCCCGTACCGCACCAGGTAATAGCCGTCGTAGGGCGCCAACTGGACGGCCTGCCCAAAGCGCTCCACCGCCTCCCGTGTCCGACCCAGGCGGAGGCAGAGGTCACCGTGTCGGAACTGGTAGAAGGCGTCTTGCGGGGCCAGGCGGACCAGCGCCTGGTACTCCTCCATCGCGTCCGCGGTCTTGCCCGCGGCCGCCAGCGCGTCGGCCAGCTTGAAGCGATAGTAGGCCCGCGTGGGCTCGAGATCCACCGCGATCTGATACTGCTCCAGGGCCTGCACGTTCATCCCGAACCGGCGGTAGAGGTCGCCCAGGCTCACCCGCGGATCGGCCAGACCGGGGTCGCTGCGGATGGCGTGCCGGTACTGGGTCATGGCCTGCTGCACCATGTCCTTCATCACGAACGTGTCGCCCAGGCGAGTGCGGAAGACGGCGTTGTTGCCGTCCATCCTTACCGCGCGCCGGTACTCCGCAATGGCCCGCTCGATCTTGCCCGAGCGGATGTAGTGATCCCCGAGCCGCATGCGGAGATAGGCCGTGCGGGCCTGGATCTCCAGGTCCTCGTGGCGGCGCTGCTCGTCCTCCGAGCGCATCTGCTCGCAGTAACGGGCCGCGCGCTCCCGCTCGTAGGAGTCGCCCACGTCGGACACGAGGTTGTCGGAGGCCCGATCCGCCATCACTCAACCCCTTCTATCATGCTACCCATGCTATACCCTTCGACCGACTTGACCAGCCACACGTTGCGCCAGACATGCGGCTGCTCCTCGAACTGCATCGTCAGCTTCATGGGCCTCGGCGTTCTCCGCCCGCCCTCACCGGTCAGCACGAACGTAACGTCGAACGTCCCCGTGGCCGTGGGGGGAGTGATGTCGAGATGATAGTCCTCGATCGTGATCTCGCCGCGCTCCCGCACCCGCGGCCACTGCATCACCATGCGCAGCAACTCCGTGCGCGTCACGTTCTGGCTATCCTGATAGTTGGGTGCGACGCAACTCATGATCTCTTTCACGTTCTTCGTCTCGATCCCGTGCTCGCCCCGCTGGACCACCTCCGCGATCAACCGTTGGTCCGTCGGGCGCGGGTGGAGGCACCACACCGCAACTGCGATCAGCCCCATCGCGGCAGGGACGATGAACCTCCACCTTCTCCTCCAGGACCGGCCTGACATCACAGCGATATTCTACCACAGGCAGGGTTACGCGCAAGCCGCTTCGCGCGCGCCCTGCGCGCCGCGTTTTTCGCCGATGATGTGCTTATAATGAGGCCGCGCGTGAATGTGGTATACTGCACCGATACGGGCGAAGATGGAGGCGGAGAATGTCGGAGGCGGCGCCCGGTGGTGTGCGCAGTCGCGTCCTTCGGGTACGCGAGCGCATCGCACAAGCGGCCGGACGCGCGGGGCGCAAGCCCGCGGAAGTGTGTCTGGTCGCGGTCTCGAAGCGGGTGGAGGCCGAGCGGGTGCGAGAGGCGGTCGCCGCCGGGATCACCGACCTCGGAGAGAACTACGTTCAGGAAGCCGCCGAGAAGCGGGGGCAAGTTGCAGGGCCGGTGCGATGGCACCTGATCGGTCACTTACAGAGTAATAAGGCGGCGCAAGCAGCCTCGATCTTTGACATGGTGCAGACGATAGATACTCCTCGCCTTGCCCGCGCGTTGGGGCGGCAGGCGCAGGGGGCGGGACGGGTGATTGACGTCCTCCTGCAGGTGAACACGTCGGGCGAGGAGACGAAGTCCGGCATCGCGCCGGAGGAGGTCGGCCGGTTGTTGGAAGCAGTCAGGCCGGTGGCGGGCCTGCGGGTGCGCGGGCTGATGACCATCGGGCGGTGGGACCCGGACCCGGAGCAGGCGAGGCCGGAGTTCAGATTGCTCGCCGGAGTGGCGAGGGACCTGGAGAGGCGATTCGGGCTGGAGCGGATGTGGCTCTCCATGGGGATGAGCCATGACTTCGAAGTGGCGATCGAGGAGGGAGCGACCCTGGTCCGCGTCGGGACCGGGATTTTCGGGCCGCGGGCCGGGTAGGTCGGCGCTAACGGCAGGCCGTTGTCGCAACGTCTCAGCAGTCCATCACAGCAAGGTTCTTGGGAGGTAGGCATGTCGGGAGTCATGGACAGGGTGAAGTCGTGGTTGTTCGCGGAGGAGGGGGAGGGGCTGGAGCCGCTGGGGCTGGAGGAAGAGACGGAGGCGCCGCGCAAGCGGGGCCGGCTCATCCCGCTCCATTCCCGCGCGGGCGAGATCTTCATCCGCCGGCCGCGCAACCAGGACGAAGCTAAGATCTGCGTGGACTGCCTCCGGGGGCGGCGCGCGGTGATCGTCAATCTAAAGGACGTGGCGCCGGAGGAGGCCCTGCGGGTCTTCGACTTTCTCGGCGGCGCGTGCTACGCGCTGGGCGGGCAGTTGGAGCAGGCCGGCGACAAGGTGTACCTGCTGACGCCTCAGAATATTGGTATCATGGCGGAGGAGACCACTCAGGTCACGCCGCGGTCGAACTTCTGGCAGGATCTCTGAAGAAGTAAAAAGGGGAAAGTGAAAAGGCAAAAAGGGGATTGAGGGAGGCGATCTCTCTAGGCCCTTTCTTGCCTTTTGCCTTTTTACTTTTTACCTTTTACTTGCCGACAGGCCGGAGGTGACCCCTCCGGCTGTTCGCCATCTGGCCGGCGCGTTCCGGCGGGGAGAACTGACATGGCG
>CAZUGW010000019.1:0-8147 GCA_964620055.1 uncultured bacterium | reverse complement strand
CTGGGAGTGATCGGGGCCGGGAACATGGGCGGCGCGCTGGTGCGCGGGTTGGCGCGCGCCGGGGTGCTCCCGCCCGAGAAGATCGCGGTGTTCGATACCGACGCGGCGAAGGTGCAGGCCCTGGTGGACGAGTTGGGCGTCCACGCCGCGCCCGGGAATGTCGCGGTGGCCCAGCAGAGCGAGTACGTGGTGCTGGCCCTGAAGCCGTGGATGATCGCCCCGGCGCTCCGGGAGATAGGGTCTGTGCTCACGCGCGAGCAAGTGCTCGTCTCTCTTGCGGCCGGCATCTCGCTCGCCCATATCACGCAAACGCTCTCCGGCGTCTGTCCCGGCCTGGTGCGCATCATGCCGAACACCCCGGCCCTGGTGGGCGCGGGCATGTTCGTCATGGCTCCGCAGAACGTGTCACAGTCCAAGCTGGAGTATCTCACCGGGCTGCTGGGCGCGCTGGGGCGGGTGGTGACTGTGGAGGAACCGCTCTTGGACGGGGCGACCGGGCTGTCCGGCAGCGGGCCGGGATTCGTGTTCGTGATGATCGAGGCCTTGGCCGACGGCGGCGTGGCGGCCGGGCTGCCCCGCTCGGTGGCCCTGGAGTTGGCCGCGCAGACCGTCCTGGGCGCGGCGAAGATGGTACTGGAAACCGGGCAGCACCCCGGCGAGTTGAAGGACATGGTCGCCACCCCTGGCGGCACAACTATAGCCGGACTCACTGTGCTGGAGGAGTCGGGCTTTCGCGCCGCGCTGATCAACGCGGTTCGGGCCGCGGCGAAGCGCGCCCACGAGTTGACCGTAGGCAACTAGGATATGCTCGACATCGCCGGCCTGTTGAACCTGGTCATCAGCTTTCTCTCGCTCGCTATCATCGCCAGCGTGGCCATCTCCTGGTTGCCCCTGTTTGGGATGCGCCTCTCGTATTCCCATCCCGTGGTGCGGATCATCGAGGAGACGGCCGACCTGATCCTCAAACCCATCCGGCGGGCCCTCCCCGCCGCCGGTGGCGGCCTTGACTTCAGCCCCGTGATCGCGATCATCCTGCTCCAGATCGCGAGAACGCTCATCTCCCGATTGTTCTACGGCAGGTGAGATCCGTGGCTGCGCCCTCTCCTCCCGCCCGCACCTCGGCCTTTCGCACCGTCGTCTTCGCGGCGCTGACGGCGCTGATGCTGGCGGCCCTGGTCACCGCCCACGTCTCCACGCTGCGTGAGAAGCAGTACGCGCGCTGGGGCGAACTATACCGCCGCGGCGGCGACGCCTACGTTAACCTGGCCTATCTTGCGGTGGGAGCGGGGGTCAACCAGCAGGTGGTCGAGAGCCTGCTCGAAGAGGCGCGGTCGTACTATGTTTTGAGCGGCGACGCCGACCGGCGAGATATCCGGGCGACGCTCTCCCGCGGGCTGGTCAAGCGACTGATCCCAGGTGGGCAGGAACGCGCTCGCGCGGTGCTCCTCGGCGCGCTGGTGAGGGAGTGGCGCGCGCCGGCGCGCGCCCAGTTCCGGGCGGCGCTGCTCGTGGTCTCGGCCGAAAAACCAGATCCGAAGCAACTGGCCGCGGCAGAAAAGGCGCTCATCCCGCTCGCGCCGGGGCCGTGGGCGCTCTCCGACGCCTACGAGGCGGCCGGGGAGTCTGCTCCCGCAAGCCGCCTGTGGGACATCGGCTGGAAGCGGGCCGCCCGCGTGTTTCCGCGGGTGGTGGCGATGCTGGTGGTGTGCGGCCTCACCTTGCTGGCGGGCGCGATCGGGCTAGTGGCCTTCTTCGTGTCGCGGGTGCGCCGCGGCAAGGCCGAGGGCCGTGTGACGCCGCCGGCCGCGGCCTGGGACCTGCGCGAGGCGCTGGAGGCGCTGCTGCTTTACATTGTCCTGCAACTCGTCGTCGGCGCCGTGGTCGTGAGCGCGCCGCGCTGGGCCGAGCCGTTCCTCTTCCTCCTCCCGGCCACACTGGCTGGAGCGGGGGCGATTGCCTGGGTATGGTTCGTTTCTCCGCCGGGGCGGCAGTTGGGATGGCGTCTCGACCATCCGTGGCGTCGCGTCCTGGTCGGCGTCGCGGCGGCGGGAGTAATCGTCGTCCCCGCCGCCCGGCTGGACGCACTGGTTCAGACGTTGCTGAAGCTGCGCCCGGAGGAGCATCCGCTGGTGCCGCTCCTCGCTACCGCCTCCGGCTGGCCGGCGACCCTATTCCTTATCGTCGGGGCCTGTGTTATCATCCCTGTCCTGGAGGAGACGCTGTTCCGAGGCGTGCTGTATGGCGCGCTGCGGCGGCATCTCCCGGTCGGCGCGGCGATGCTCCTCAGCGCCGCGGTGTTCGCGGCCGGTCACTTGAGCGTGGCGGGATTCGTTCCCTACCTGGTCGTGGGCGCGATGCTGGCCTGGTTGTACGAGCGCTCGGGGTCGCTGCTGACCTCGGCGGCCGCGCACGGGGTTTTCAATGCGTTTAGCATCGCGATGCTGATGGTGCTCTACCGGTGATGAAGTCGGAGGAATTGATCGCGGTGACCGTGAAACCCCGCTCCACCCGCGCGGGCGTGGAGGTGGCGGAGGACGGCCGCATCGTGGTGCGCGTTCACGCCCCCGCGGCGGAGGGGGCGGCGAACCGCGAGTGCGTCGCGCTGGTGGCGGAGGCAGTGGGAGCGCCGAAGTCATCGGTGACCATCGTGCGGGGAGAGAGGAGCCGCGCCAAGCAGATCGCGGTGGCGAATCTGACCGCGGCGGAAGTGCGGGGCCGGTTGGCGCACCCGCGAGGCGAAGTATGAGCGAACGAGAAAACAGGCCCTTCCTGTCGGTGGTGATTCCGGCGTATAATGAGGAGCACCGCCTGCCGCCCACGCTCGCCATCGTGAAGGAGTATCTGGCGCAGCAGCGCTACGCCTCCGAGATCATCGTGGTGGACAACGCCAGCGCCGACCGCACCCTCGAAGTGGCGCGAAAGGCCGACGTGGAGGTGCTCGAGGAACGGCGGCGGGGCAAGGGCGCGGCCGTGCGCACCGGCATGCTCGCCGCGCGCGGCGAATATGTGCTGTTCTCCGACGCCGATCTCTCCACCCCCATCGCGGAGGTGGAGAAGCTGTTGGAAGCGATCCGCCGCGGGCACGAGGTGGCCATCGGCTCGCGGGCCCTGCCGGAGTCGAACATCACAGTGCACCAGCCCTGGTACCGGGAGCTGGTCGGGCGGTTCGGCAACCTCCTGGTGCGGATGTTGGCCGTGCGCGGGATTGCGGACACCCAGTGCGGGTTCAAGCTCTACCCGCGGGAGGTGGCGCAGCGGCTCTTCGGGGCGCAGCGCATGACCGGCATCGCCTTCGATATGGAAATGCTGTTTCTCGCCCAGCGGCTCGGCCTGCGGATCGCCGAAGTGCCCGTGACCTGGGTGGACAATCCGGACACCCGCTTCAGTCGCGTGCGGGACGGCCTGGACGCGCTTAAGGACTTGCTGCGGATCCGCTGGAATTGGCTGCGGGGACGGTATCGCGGAATATGACGAAGAGGCGATAGGCGAAGAGGCGAAACGGCCGTTTCGACTCTTCGACTCTTCGACTCCTCGATGGAGAAACTTGCTTAATGGACAAACAACCTGACTATCGCAAGACGCTGAACTTGCCGACCACGGACTTCCCGATGCGCGCCAAGCTGGGGGAGATGGAGCCGCGCATCCAGCAGTTCTGGGAGGAGCTTGATCTGTACCACACGGTGCAGGCGCACGTCGCGGGCCGCCCCAAGTACCTTCTCCACGACGGGCCGCCCTTCTCCAACGGCGACATCCACCTCGGCCAGGCCCTGAACAAGATCCTCAAGGACGTGGTCGTCAAGTACAAGACGATGCGCGGCTATGACGCGCCGTACGTGCCCGGCTGGGACAATCACGGCCTGCCGACGGAGATTCGCGCCATCCAGACCTTCGACATTGATCGCCACGCGATTGACCCGGTGGAACTGCGCGCGCGCTCGGCCGAGACCGCGCGCCACTATGTGGACGTCCAGCGCAAGCAGTTCCGCCGCCTCGGCGTGCGGGGGGATTGGGAGCATCCGTACCTCACTATGGACCCGAGCTACGAGGCCGCGGTGCTGGGCGCGTTCGGCAAGTTCGTAGAGCAGGATTGCGTCCACCGCGGGCTGATGCCGGTGCATTGGTGCCCGGAGTGCGAGACTGCGCTCGCCGACGCGGAACTGGAGTACAAGGACCACACCTCGCTCTCCGTCTACGTCCGCTTCCCGGTGGCCTCCCTGCCCAAGGGAGTGCTGCCGCAAGCGGCGGAGGTGAGGAAGGTGTCGTTTGCGGTGTGGACCACCACGCCGTGGACACTTCCGGCGAACGCCGCGGTCGCGGTGCACCCGAACCTAGAGTACGTGCTGGTGCACGCAGGGGAGGACTACCTGGTGATGGCGCGGGGGCTGCTGGAGACGACGCTGACCGCGCTCGGCGTGACGGAGCACGAGATCATCGCCACCGCGCAGGGCCGGCAGTTGGAGGGCGGCGTGTTGCGCCACCCGTTCCTGGATCGCGAGTCGCCCCTCGTGCTCGCGGATTACGTCACCCTCGAGCAAGGAACGGGCGCGGTACACACCGCGCCGGGCCACGGGCGGGAGGACTTCCTCACCGGCCAGAAGTACGACCTGCCGACCTACCAGCCTCTGGACGCGCGGGGCGTGTTCACGGAGGAGGGCGGCAAGTTCGCCGGCCTGCCGCACGACCAGGCCGACCCCAAGATCGTCGAGGAGCTGCGGGCGAAGGGCGCGCTGCTCAAGGTCGCGCCGTACCCGCACCAATACCCGCACTGCTGGCGGTGCGATTCGCCCATCGTCTTCCGCGCCACCCAACAGTGGTTCGTGGACCTCAAGCCCTTCGCCGAGAAGGCGTTGGAGGCGGTGGATCAGACCACGTGGGTCCCGCCCTGGGGCTGGCAGCGCATTCGCGGCATGATCGCCGACCGGCCGGACTGGTGCATCTCTCGCCAGCGCGCCTGGGGCATCCCGATCCCGGTTCTCTACTGCGACGCGTGCGAGCACGAACTGCTGAGCGTCGAGGTCATCGCGCGGGCGCAGGCCCTGGTGCGGGAGGGCGGCGCCACCGCGTGGCACACCGCGCCCCTCGAGGATCTGGTTCCGGCGGGCACGACGTGCGCCGCCTGCGGCGCCGGGCAGTTCCGCCGCGAGCAGGACATCTTCGACGTCTGGTTCGAGTCCGGCTCCAGCCACTTGGCGGTGCTGAAGACGCGGCCGGAGTTGCGCTGGCCGGCCGACCTCTATCTGGAGGGTCACGACCAGTACCGCGGGTGGTTCCAGCTCTCGCTGTGGAACGCGCTGATCACCGAGGGGCGCGCGCCGTACGACACCGTGCTCACCACCGGCTTCGTGCTGGACGCAGAGGGCCGGAAGATGTCCAAGCGCCTCGGCAACGCGATTGACCCCCAGGACGTGGTGGCGGAACTGGGGGCGGAGATCATGCGCCTCTGGGTGTCTTACGTGGACTTCAAGGAGGACATGCCGACCGGCCAGGATATCTTCACCCAGGTGGTGGACGGCTACCGGCGGCTGCGCAATACGCTGCGCTTCATGCTCGCCAATCTCTACGATTTCCAGCCGGAGCGCGACGCGCTGCCTCCCGCGCAGATGCAGGAGGTGGATCGGTGGATTCTGGCCCGCCTCTCGCGGCTGGTGGAGCGGCTCACCCAGGCCTACGACACCTTCGAGTTCCACCAGGTGTACTACCGCGTGCACGAATTCTGCGCGGTGGACCTCAGCCAAATCTATCTTGACCTGCTCAAGGATAGACTCTATACTTACCCCCCGAACAGCCGGGCGAGGCGGTCGGCGCAGACCGCGCTGTTCCATCTCAGCACGATCCTGGCGAAGCTCCTGACGCCGATCTTGAGCCACACCACAGAGGAAGTCTGGAAGCACCTGCCCTCTTGGGAGGGTAAAGAGACGACCATCCAGCTCTGTGCGTGGCCCGATCCGGCCCAGTGGTGGGAGGAGGAATTCAGCGCGCGCTGGGAGCAAGGGGTGGTCCCTTATTTCGCCCAGGCCGACCGGGCGGTGGAGGAGTTGCGCCGGCAAGGCGTCGTTCGCCAGCCCCTGGAGGCAGAGTTAGTGCTCTATTGCGACCCCGCCCGCTGGGAGACGCTGGTCGCGGCCCTGGGCGAGGATGACCTCGCCGCGGCCAACGGGGTGTCGCGGGTTTCTTACGGCGGCCCGGTGGAGAGCGCACCGGAGAGCGCCATCTCTGTGGACGGCGCGGTGAAGATCGCCGGCCGAGCCCTGGAGGCGCCCAAGTGTGCGCGGTGCTGGCGGCGACAGGAGACGGTGGGAAGCAGCGAGCAGCACCCCGAATTGTGCGGGCGTTGTGTGGAATACATCACCACTTGAGCGACCGGCACGTTTGCCGGAGGCGTCAAGACGGAATATATCGAAGTCGCGGACTAAGACATGACCCCCGGGCGGCGCGCGGCGCCGGTCGGTGAGCGCGAGGAAAGAGAGAAGGGCGATGCCCGCCAGACCTGCGGCCAAAGCAGCCAAGAAAGCAGCACCGAAACAGGCCAAGCCGACGCCTCGACCGGCGAAGGAGGTGAAGGCGGCTCCGGCCAAGGCGACCGCGACCACGCGCGCCAAGGTCCAGGCGAAGCCGCCGGCCCGCGTTCCGGTGGCGAAGGTGAAAGAGGCGGCGCGCCCCAAGCCCAAGCCGAAGGAACCCGCCCGCCGCTTGACCGCGGCCGAGCGCGCGGAGATGAGGAAGTTCCGCGACCTGCTGTTGGTTGAGCGGGCGCGTCTCGTCATCGAACTGGAGGAGATCGAGAGCCGCACCGCCCGCGCCGCGGACGCGGAGCGCGCCACCGAGATGTCCTCCTACGAGGACCACCCGGCCGACCTCGCTTCCGAGACCTTCGAGCGGGAGAAGGACCTGGCCATCGCAGAGAGCGTGGAGAGCCTGTTCAACCAGGTGAACACCGCGCTGGAGAAGGTGGAACGCGGCACCTATGGCGTCTGCGACGCCTGCGGCCGCCCGATCAAGAAGGCCCGTCTCCAGGCCCTCCCCTTCGCCACGTTGTGTCTCGAGTGTCAGGGTCGGTTGGAGGGCTAGCAGGAATGGGGGCGGCAGCTCCCGCGCGGCGCCCCCTGGCCATGTTCCTGGCGGTGGCGGCGGCCGTGCTCGCGCTGGATCAGTTCACCAAGGCGATCGCCCTTTCGCATCTCGCCGGCCGCGCGCCCGTGCCCCTGCTCGGGGAGTTCGTTCGGCTATCTCTAGTCCACAACACCGGCTCGGCCTTCGGCCTGGTGCAGGCGGGAGGGGTGCTGATCGTCGTGGGCTTCGCCTGCTGCCTGCTCCTCCCCGCGCTGGTGCTCCTGCGCCGGGACCTGCCCCGGTTCCAGGTCGCGTTGCTCGCGGCCGTGTGGGGCGGCTCGGTCGGCAATCTCCTGGACCGGCTCCGCACCGGCGGCGTGACGGACTTCATTGACCTGCGCGTCTGGCCGGTGTTTAATGTAGCTGATATCGCGATCACCGTCGGGTTCGCCGCGCTGGCGATCCATCTTCTCCTGCGGCGGTGATCGGAGGTGCTGTGTGTATCCGGTGCTCTTCCACATCGGCCCGCAAGCGGTGCACAGCTATGGCGTGATGCTGATGCTCGGCTTTCTCGCCGGCATCTGGCTGTCGCGGCGCCAGGCGCGCCGGCTGGGCCTGTCCGCCGACCTGCCGATTGACCTCGGCGTCTGGGTGTTGATCGCCTCCATCATAATGGCGCGCGTCACCTACGTCGCGCTGAACTGGGCTGACTACGCGACGCGCCCGTTCGACATCCTCCGCATCTGGCAAGAGGGCGGGCTGTCCTTCCACGGCGGACTGCTCGGCGGCGTGTTGGCGGCACTAATCTACGGTCGGCGGGCTCGCACGTCGTTCTGGCTGTTAGCGGACATGCTGTCGCCCGGCCTGGCCCTGGGCTATGGCATCGCCCGGTTCGGCTGCTTCCTCAACGGGTGCTGCTACGGCGCGCCGACGCACCTGCCCTGGGGGGTGATCTTCCCCGGCATTACCACCGAGCCGGCCCATCCGACGCAGATCTACGCGGCCCTGGGGAGCTTCGTCATCTGCGCCCTGCTGCTGCGGTTCCAGCCGCGCCTGCGCGCGCAAGGCCAGCTCTTCCTGCTCTACCTGATGCTCTA
>CAZUGW010000018.1:15772-17736 GCA_964620055.1 uncultured bacterium | reverse complement strand
ATGGTGCGGTAGCGCATATACTTCGTCGGAATTGGCACGGTGTCAATCTTATCCGGGGCCCAGGCCGCAAACGAGCCCCAGCCGACGATCGCGTCCACCTCCCCGAGCTGCACCAACTGCTGCGTCTGTTCGCAACTCGCGGCATAGGTTAGCACGTTCTTGCGCACGTCGTCCAGCAGCCCGGCGCTGGAGAGAATCTGCTCCGTCACGTCGCCCAGGCACACTGCGCCGGCCTTCGCCATGCCGACGGTCACCCCCGGGCGCGCCAGGTCGTCCAGGGAGCGAATCTTCTTCGGGTTGTGCTCCTGGACGCAGATGGCCGGCACCAGATAGCACACGATCCTGCGCGTCGCCGGGAGGACGGCCTTCTGCGATTCCGCCCTGTCCATGAAATCGTCAGAGCCGGGGATGTACAGATCGCCCACCTGCTCCAGCGTCATCTGGTGCAGCAGCGTCCCCGAGCCGCCGAAGGTCATGTCCAGCACGACGTCGGGGTGGAGCTTCTCGTAGACCTTCTTGCACTCCTGCATCGGCGGCTTGCTGGCCGATCCGACGAACGTCATCAAGCGGACCTGCTCCGCCCCCAACCCCAGCGACCCCGGCGCCAGTCCCGCGGCGACGGTGCAGCCCACCAGCAGCGACAGCCTGAGAACCGACACACGCATCTTCCTCGCCTCCCTGGGATGGTTGACCGGAGGAACCAATCCGGCACGAGCGTAGCGGGCCGGGGTGACAGAGGCGTGGAACAATCGGGGATTTTCGGTGAACGGCCGAGGACGCAGCCCCTCCCGCGCCGTCACTGGCGCGGTTCGTCTGCCAACACCCCGCGGGGCCAGGGGCCGTCTGCCAGCAGCGACACGAGCGCCGCCAGCACCGCCAGGGGCATGAACTGCAGCAACAGGCGGTCGAGAGAGGCCGACAACGTCCAGTGGATCTCATACGGGTTCACTGCGTACACCACCACGTCCACGAGGAACTGCCAGCCGACCAGCACCCAGAAGACGAGGGCCTCTCGGGGCCGCGCGCGGCGCCAGAGGTACGCGACCAGCCCGGCCGCGACGATCACCCACGCCAGTTCCCACAGTCGCCAATTTGCCGCCTGATGAAGCACCTCGCGGGCGATGGTCGCCAGTCGCGGGCCCAGCTCGGCCCACGGGCGGAGACGCATGTTGCCGAGCATCGGACTCGGGATGTGCCAGCGGAGACGCAGCGCCACCCAGGGCGCGATAGGTACGGCCAGGGCCAAGGCGATCGGCGCCAGGCCGCTCGGAAAGCCGCGACGACCGCGCGCGCGCAGCAGGAGAGCGAACAAGACCGCTCCGCCCAGCATAATGCTCAACCCCTCAGGCTTCACGAGCGCACCCGTCCCCAGCATCAGGCCGGCGAGCACGCCATCCTGTCGCCGCTGCGCCTCCCACCATTCCGCCATGAGCACGCCCGCCGCGAGCAGGTGGAAGCCCTGTTCCACATCGGCGCCGCCGGAGCGCGCGTAGTAGACCAGGATCGGTGTCAGACACACCAGGCCGCTGCTCGCGAGGGCCCACTGCACAGGCACACGTCGCCGCAGGTAGCAGGCGGTCATCGCCCCGATCCCCAACCAGTAGATGAGTCCGACCAGCTTCCCGTACCGCTCGTCCACCCTCCCCAGCGACTGGTATACCCAGGCCTGGAGCGCGGGGACGGAGAGCGGATGGTCGAGCGCGGTGTAGCGGTACGCGAGGTTCGAGAAGGTCTCACGATCGAGTTGCCCGTCCACGAACATCGCCTTCGCCTTGAAGGCCCAGATATACCGGCCATCCCAGAACAGGGGCTCGGCAAAGGAGGTTCGCACGATGCCCGCGGCGGCCATGGTGAGCGCCGCCGTAATCACCAACACGGGCAGGAGGCGCGTGCGTCCGGCCACCCGGGCAGACGCCGGCTTCGCCGTGCGGCGCCGCCTGACCGCCCGCACCGTCGCGGGCACG
>CAZUGW010000018.1:0-15762 GCA_964620055.1 uncultured bacterium | reverse complement strand
AAGCGCGACATGTCCGTACCGGTCTGGCTGACGACGGCCAGCGCGGTGGTCACGAGCAGGATTAGCGCGACCGAGACTCGCCCGCCCACCAATCCTGCCACCACCCACAGGCTCCCCAGCACGGCTGCCCCGATTGCGAAGTCAACCGCGGGCTGAGCGTATTCGAGAGGCGGGCGGCGCGCACGAAGATCGAGCAGAGACAGCAGAGATGCGCCCATTACCCACACGCAGCCCAGCGCAAGCAGGAGGCGGACCGCGTCAGCCACGTATCCCATCAGCGTTCTCGATACACCGTGGCGGCGGAGTTGCTCCAGATCGCCTGGCCTCGCACCAGCGGGCGCGGTTCGCTTCCAGCAGCCCACAAGACAGTCCCGTGGTCCCACAGCCCTGTCGCCTCCGGCGCCTCCCCGGTGCGACGTTCGAACAACCACGGCTTATAGCTCCCCTCCCAGGACCGGAAGTAGAAATCAGGTCGGACCGGGTAGAGGCGGTAGATGGTCTCGTACACGCGGGTTGGCGGCCCGATGCTCTTCGGTTGTCCCGGGCGGTCTCCCTCCGCCAGCACCACGGCCACGGTATCGCCCCGGTGCAGTAGCGCCGCCAGCGCCTCCAGCGCCTCGAAGTAGGGGCCTCGCCACGGGAGTCTGGCATCTTGCGCGACCGCCGGCCCGGGATGACCCCAGGCGTCGCTCCAGGACGCGCGCAGCCCACCGTGGGTGAGCGACAGCGCCAGCCACATCGCTCCCAGAGCGGCCGCGAGACAGCGGCAGGGGGACAGTTTCCACGCAGTCATCAGGCGATCCAGATCCAGACGGGGCATTTGCCAGCAGAGCGACTATAGCAGGCCACCCACGGCGAGCGCAAGGCTCGCAGATCGGCCCCCAGACCCTAACCCCGAGGCTTACGCGGCGTACTTCGCCCCAAACGGCCGATGCGAGACCGGTGCGATCCGCGCGAACGGCTCCGCCAGCACTTCCTCCAAGTTGAGCGAGAACGCTTCGCAGTAGGCGGTCAGATAGGGGCGAATCAGCTTCAGGTCATCGTCGCCCGCGGGCCGCACTGAGACGAACTGCCCCGCCACCCGCACCGGGTCCACCTCGCCGCGGAGGTAGAGCACGCCGCCGTGCATCCCGGTCGCGCACCAGTTGCCGACCAGAGGTTCGCCCGGCCGACGATCCAGGCCCAGCACGATCAGCAGACCGCCCGCCATATACTCGCCCAGGAAGTCCCCCGCGGTCCCGCCCGCGATCAGCACCGGGAAGTTCTCCTTGTAGGCCTTCATGTGGATGCCCACGCGATACCCGACCCGGCCCCGCACGAACAACTCGCCCCCGCGCATCCCATAGCCCAGCACGTCGCCCGCGTGGCCGTGGACGATGATGCGTCCCGCGTTCATGGTGTTGGACACCGCGTCCTGCGCGTTGGCGTGGACGCGAATGGTGGGGCCGTCCATGAACGCGCCCAGGTCGTTGCCGGGCACGCCGTGGATATCGAACTCCGCCTTCGCGCTGATCCCGTCCGCGATATAGCGCTGGCCGTTCACGTTCGCCAGCTCGAAGCTGGCCTCACCACCCGCCACCGCCTCGCGAATGCGACGGTTGAGTTCCGAATAGTGCAGATCAGTGGCATCTATGCGCACGGTCTTGTCTCCTCTGTCGGGCCCCTGACCCCTACGCCCCAATCCCCGCCGGCTTCACCCCGAGTATCCGCGCGGTCTGCTCATCCAGCCCCACCGCCCGCAATCGCTCGCGGCTGCCGCGCAGGCTTTCCACTGCGTTCACGCCCATCGCCCCGAGGATCTCCTCGAGTTCCGCGCTCCACGCCCGCACCAAGTTGATGAGCCGCTGCGACCCCACGTAGGGATCGAGACGGCGCGTCAGCGCCGGGTCTTGCGTGGTGATGCCCCAGGAACAGCGCCCGGTGTAACAGCGCTGGCAGAGCGTGCAGCCGAGCGCGAGCAGGGCCGACGTGCCCATCGCCACCGCGTCCGCGCCCAGGGCGATGGCCTTCGCCGCGTCCGCCGAGGAGCGAATCCCGCCCGCGGCGATGACCGAGACCTGGTTGCGAATCCCCTCCGCCCGCAGTTGCTCGTCCACCACCGCGAGGGCGATCTCGATGGGGATGCCGAGGTGGTCGCGGATCACCGTCGGCGCCGCGCCCGTTCCGCCCCGGAAGCCGTCGAGGTAGATGATGTCCGCGCCGGCGCGAGCGATGCCGCTGGCGATGGCCGCGATGTTGTGCACCGCCGCCACCTTCACGCTCACCGGCTTCTCGTAGTTCGTCGCCTCCTTGAGCGCGTAGATGAGCTGGCGCAGGTCCTCAATGGAGTAGATGTCATGCTGCGGCGCAGGGGAGATGGCGTCGCTGCCCACCGGGATCATGCGCGTCTCGGACACGTCCGGCGATACTTTCTCACCCGGCAAGTGGCCGCCGATCCCCGGCTTCGCCCCCTGGCCGATCTTGATCTCCAGCGCCGCCCCGGAACTGAGGTAATCCGACGTCACCCCGAACCGCCCCGAGGCGCACTGCACGAAAGCGCGGTGGGCATAGGGCTGCAGGTCCTCATGTAGCCCTCCCTCGCCCGTATTCCACATCGTCCCCAGTTCCTCCGCCGCCATCGCGAGGGACTTCTGGGCGTTCAGGCTGATGGACCCGTAGGACATCGCCGCGAAGTAGATCGGCGTCTCGAGCTGCAACTGCGGCGCCACCGTGGTCGCGAGCCGCGGCCCGCTTTCGCCCCACTTCAGTTCCACAGTGTCCGGCTTGCGGCCCAAGAACGTGCGCAACTCCATCGGCTCCCGGAGAGGGTCAATGGAGGGATTCGTAACCTGGCACGCGTCCAGGAGCAAATGGTCCCACAGCACGGGGTAGGGTAGGTCGTTGCCCATGCTGGTGAGCAGCACGCCCCCGGTCTCGGCCTGCAGCCACAGGTTCTTCCGATGGGCCTCCGTCCACAACGGATGCGGCTTCAGGTACTGCTCGTTCGGTTCGATCACGATCGCCTCTTGCGGGCTTCGCAGCGGTGACAGCCCACGCACTTGGAGGAGTCCGCCACCGGCCGGTTATCCTGCCAGGAGATGGCCTTGAACCCGCACTGCGTCACGCACCGCTTGCACTTCGCGCAGCGGTCCGGATCATTGCGCCACCGGAACTCCGAGGGCCGATAGATCGGCGCCCGCGCGTGCCGCGCGGTGTGAGGGGAGCGCGCCTTCTGATGATCCTTGCCGTTCCCGTTGCTCATGCCACACCTCCTGCCGTCCCCGCCCCCATCGCCGCCGATTCGAACCCCGGCTCGCCCACCACCACGTCGCTGCCCAACCGCCCGATCACGGGCTGGCCCGCCCGCGGCGTCCACACCAGATCGGGGTCGGGGCACATCGCTCGGATTCCCGACTCCTCGCTCGAGAGGTACAGGTTGCTGTCCTTCCGCGCCGCCACCAGCGGCCGCAGCTTGATCCGGTCGTTGATCCCCACCATCTCGCCCTGCCGCCCGAAAACGATGGCGAACGGCCCGTTGACCAGCGCGCTCCCATACACTTGCCGCAGCGTCCGGTACAGCACCCGCCGCTCCTCCGGCATCTGGTCAATGTGCTCCCAGAACGGAGCCGCCAGGACATCGCAGGCCAGCTCCACCGGCAGCCGGTGCTTGCGGATCAGCAGGTCGAGCAGATAGGCCATCACCTCGGTGTCCGTGCGCATCGTGCACTGGTAGCCGAACATCTCCAGATAGCGCTTGTTGATCCCGTAGGAGGAGATCTCGCCGTTGTGCACCACCGCCCAGTCCAGCAGCGTGAACGGGTGCGCCCCGGCCCACCATCCCGGCGTGTTCGTGGGGAAGCGCCCGTGGGAGATCCAGATGTAGGCGTGGTACTCGTCCAACCGAAAGAAGTCGGCGATGTCCTCGGCGTAGCCCACCGCCTTGAACGCGCCCATGTTCTTCCCGCTGGAGAACACGAAGGCGTCGCTCACCTCCGCGTTGATCTTCATCACCTTCTGGAGTACGAAGTCCTCGGCCGGCAGCCCGGACTCCTGAAGCAAGAGCGGCCGCGGCAGCACGAAGTAGCGCATCAGCGCCGGCGGGTTGACGATGGCGGGGTGCGGCCGGGTCGGGAGGCGCTCGTCCAGCGCGATGTCGAAGTGCTCCGCCAGGATCGCCTCCGCCGCCTCCTGCGCCTCCGCGGTGTAGTACATAATGTGCAGCGCGAAATGATCGGGGTGCTCCGGGTAGATGCCGTAGGCGGCGAAGCCGCCGCCCAGGCCGTTCGACCTATCGTGCAGCAGCGCGATGGACTTCTTCACGGCCCGGCCGTCCACGCGCTCCCCGGTCAGGCTCATCATCGCGCTCAGGCCGCAGCCGGAGATCATCCGATTGCCGCGATCATAGGTGGGGCCGCTCATTCCTTCTCCTCCTCCGTCTCGCCCTCCAGCAGCGTCCGCAATTCCTCCGTCGGCGCGGGGGCGACGGCCGGCAACCCCAGCCGCCTCCGCTGCGCCAGCGATGGCTCCGTCAACCGCCCCTGCGCGAGGAACGCCCTCATCCCCTCCCGCACCGCCGCCGGGGCCTTCCCCCGCTCCATTGCCAGGTGCTTCGCCACGCGCAGGATCTTCATCTGGTCGTACTTGTTGGGGCACAGCTCCGCGCAGGTGTAGCACTCCAGGCACTTCCACAGGTCCTCGGACTCCAGCACCTGCTCGATCTCGCCCGCCGCGAGCAGCTTGATCAACTCGTTCGGGTTATAGCTGCTGTCCGCCCGCGCCACCGGGCAGTCCTCCACGCACGCGCCACACTCCGCGCAGGCCCGCAGCAGCGGGTAGTTCCAGTGCCGCTTCGCCTCGTCAATCGCCGCGCGCTTCGCCTGCCACTTCTCCAGGAACGGCGCCACGTCCACGCGGTGGCGGGTCAGGCCCATCTCCTCCGGGTCCAGGCCCAAGGCCAGGCCCAACAGTTCGGGGTAGTACATCACCGGCAGGCCCAGCGCCTCGCCCGCCCGAATCAGCAAGGCCTGCACGTTATCGAACTGCATCATGCACGACGGGCATACCAGGGTCAACGCGTCCGCCCCGGCGTCCACGAGATCGCGCAGCTTGCTCCGGCACATCTGCTGCGACGACTCCTCCTGCCCCGCGCGGAGCAGCAGGTTCCCGCAGCAGTCCATCTTCGAGGAATACGGGACGCTCCGCGCCCCGAGCGCCTCCACCAGTTGATCGAGTTTCACCGGCCAGAACGGGTCGTCGAACAGCAACTCCTGGCTGGGTCGCACCAGGTGGCAGCCATAGTGCACCGCGATGTTCATCCCGGTCATGGGGTACTGGAGGCGGTCCTTGAGCGCCCCGGGGCCGATGTCCTGGTGGAGCACGTCCACGAGGTGCAGGACATCTGTCGTGCCGCGGAACTCGCGCCCGATGCGGGCCAGGTTGCGGTTGACCTCCGCGCGCAGCTTGGGGTCGGACTTCAACTCGACGTTCGCTCCCTTCAGCGTGCCGAAACAGCCGGTGCAGGGAGTCACGAAAACGCGGCCCGCCTCCTCCGCGATCGTGAGGTTGCGCGCCGCCGTCAACAGCCACGTGCGATGGCTGGCATTCCTCACCATCGTCTTCTCCGGACAACAGGTGAGGCCCTCCACATCTACGGCATCAATCCCCAGGTGGTCGAACACCAGGCGGATGGACTTCTCCAGGTGCGGCAACCGACCGGGGACGTAACAGCCCCAGAAATGCGCATAGGATGGCATCACAGCCCTCCTGGGGCGTCCTCCCGCCCCGGCAACAGACTCGGAACCTGTCGGCAGTAGGCAAGATACTGCCGACAGGCCTCACTCTCTGGATTATACCCAGACGCACGCTCATTCGTCAAGCGCGCAGCAGAGATCGGGCTTGACCTGTCGCCCGATCCCGTGCTATCTTCTATCCCCTCCCCCTGGAGGGGATACGTCGGACGATGGGACGCGTCCAATTCGGAGGCGGTGAGCAATGGAAGAAGCAGTCGGCGGCCACACGCACGCGCGCATTCAAGAGGACGTGGCGAAGCGCCTGGCCCGCGCCGAGGGGCACCTGCGGGCGGTGGCCCGCATGTGGCAGGAGGGCAAGTCCTGTCCCGAGGTGCTCTTGCAGATCGGCGCGGTGCAGGCCGCGCTTCGCCGCGTCAGCCGGATCATCGTCGAGGAGCACCTGGAGAGCTGCCTGGTGGAAGCGGCGCAACAGGGCAGCTACGACGCCGCGCTGGCCGAGTTGCGAGAGGCGCTGAAGCAGTTGCTCTAACCGTCCCGTTGCTGGAGGTCGCGCGATGGAGTACCTCTTCATGTTGCTGTCCGCGTTCGGGCTGGGAGCGGCCCACGCGCTGGAGCCGGGACACGGCAAGACAGTGGTGGCGGCCTATCTGGTGGGTTCCCGCGGGCGGGTGATAGACGCTGTGCTCCTCGGCCTCGTCGTCACGCTTACCCACACCTTTAGCGTATTCGTACTCGCGGTCGCCTCTACGGTCGCCGCGGCCTACCTCGTACCCGAACTGGTGCAGCGCTGGTTCTCCCTCTTCTCCGGGGCGCTCGTCATCGCTGTGGGAGTGTGGATGATCTGGGCGCGAGCGCGGCGCGGGCCGGCCGTCCCTGCTCACCATCATCACGACCACGATCACGATCATGGCCATAACCATAGCCACGCAGGCCCCGTCAGCCGCAGCTCCCTAATCGCGCTCGGGGTGTCCGGCGGCCTCGTCCCGTGCCCGGCCGCGCTGCTGCTGATCCCTGCAGCCATCGGTCTGGGCGCGGTGCTCAAGGGCCTGCTGCTGGTGACGAGCTTCAGCGCGGGCTTGGCGGTGGTGCTGATGGCCCTGGGGGTCATCACGGTGAAGGCCGCCGGGTTCGCCTCTCCCTGGCTGGACCGCCCGAAGTGGACGCGGCGCGCCTCCCTCGCCAGCGCCTGCCTGATCACGCTGCTGGGGTTAGCCTTGACCGTCAAGGCGCTCCTGCTGCCTCCTGGGCTACACTGACGCTGGAGCGTCGCTCCCTCAGCGCGACTGCGTCGTCCGTCCCGGTGCCCCCGCCTATTCGTCAAGCGGCGGGCCGGCGTCGAGTCCGCACGCCGACGGGGGAATCGTGTTTCGATCCTCCCTCCCAGGAGGACCCCGCCCCGCGCGACCCGAACCCAGAGACTATCCCTGTTGATGGAGCGAACCGCCGTGATCCGGCCTGCTCTTACTGCTCTCGCGCTCTTGCTGTGTACCGCCGCCTTCGCCGCCGACCCCTGCCGCTTCGTGGTGATGGGCGACAACCGCCCCCAGTGGAGCGACGCCGACATGATCACCCCCTCCGCGGGTTATCAGCGCGCGGTGAAAGAGGTGAACCTGCTCCAGCCCGAGTTCGTGATCCTCCTGGGCGATCTCATCCACGGCTACACCAACGCCGCGGCCGTGGAGACGCAGTGGGATGCCTTCGACGCGCAAACCAAGCAGTTCGAGATGCCGGTCTATCTCGTCGTCGGCAATCACGACGTGTTCAACAAGCAGACCGAGCAGATCTACCAGCGGCGCTACGGCAAGCTGTGGTACAGCTTCGACGCGAAGGACTGTCACTTCGTCGTGCTCGACTCCGAGGATCAGACTGACTCGACGCGGATCGTCGGCGCGCAGTTGGAGTGGCTCAAGACCGACCTCGCCGCCGCCAAGGGTAAGGGCATCTTCGTCTTCATCCACCAGCCGCTGTGGGGGATGAAGGACGGCGCCTTCGCCAAGAGCGAGTGGGGCCGGACCATTCACCCGCTCCTCGCCGCCGCGGGCGCGGACACCGTGTTCGCCGGCCACGAGCACCAGTACACGCTGCAGCCCACCCGCGACGGCGTCCGCTACGTCATCTCCGGCGGCGCGGGGGCCGAACTCGAGGGCACGCCGCTCTCCGGCGGGTTCTTTCACTACATGCTAGTCACCGCGCCGAGCCAGGGGAAGGCAAAGCTCGCGGTCATCCGCCTGGGGACCGTGGAATCCGAGGACGTTGTCACCACCGATCAGGCCGAGCGCGTGGCGCGGTTCGACGCGCAGTTCCGAGTCGCCAAACTCTTGGTGGAAGACAAGCCGGCGACTCGCACTACCTCGTGGACCCTCAGCAACCCCTTTGCCGCGCCGATCACCGGCGCCGCCAGCTTCGCCGACGCGGCCGGCTGGAGCGTCTCGCAGAAGTCGTGCCCGTTCACCCTGGCCCCTGGCGGAACCTGCACCGTGAAGTTCGACCTCACCGCCGACCCGGCGACAGCGGAATTGCCTCTCAGCTACACTGTCAAGTACGACCTCCAGGGCCGCGGCGCGGGCGAGCAATCCGGCACGGTACGGCTGACCCGCACCGTGGCCGCACCGATCATGCAGAACGTGACGCTCGACGGCGCGCTGGACGAATGGACCGGCGCCGCGCCCCTGCGCCTCTATCGCAAAGACCAGGTCTGGGATGAGAACGGCGCGTGGGAGGGACCGGACGCGTTCTCGGCCCAGGCCTGGGTGGGCCGTGATCGGCGTCACCTCTACGTGGCCGTGAAGGTGAAGGACAAGGCTGTCGCGCCCACTCCCGCCGACGCCAAGTCCGTTGCCGGCGATGCCATCACCCTCTACCTCGACGGCCGGCCCAAGGCCCTGCTGGGACAACGCAACTACACGGGCGGCGTGGGCCTGATGATCATCACGCCGGGTCAGCCCACCCGCGTGTTCTCCCCCGAGAACAAGTCCCACGGCTACGGTGGCGTCCGCGCCGCCTCGGAGACCACGCCTGACGGCTACACGGTGGAGATCGCCGTCCCGCTCTCCGACTTCCCGTACCACAGCGACATCCTGGGCCTCGACCTCGGAATCAAGGACACCGCCAACCCCAAGGGCGAGGTGTACCTGTTCTGGAATGGGGAGGCGACGGATTGGCGGGACGCGAGCTTGCTCGGGAGGGTGCGGATAAGGTAGCGCGATCCGGGGACAGCTCCACGCCTGTCAATAAAAAGGAGAAAAGAGAGAGGGGATTCCTGGCGCCGGCGGAGGGAGTTGAACCCCGCCGGGCTGCCTCTAACCGATCCCAGGGCAGCCGAATCCGCTGTCCCCTACTACCCCCGCGCGCAGCGGAACCCGCCGCCGTCGTGGCGGTCAGTGGGGCGGAAGTGGACCCGGTCGGCGCAACGGAAGTAGCGGGGCCTGACGTCGCCGTACCAGGCGCCGCCGCGGAGGACCTTCTGCGTCCCGGTCTTGGGCGGAGCCAAGTTCCCCTTCGCATAGCGGGCATAGGCCGTCTCGTCATACCAATCCGCGCACCACTCCCAGACATTGCCCGCCATGTCCAGCGCGCCGTAAGGACTCGCTCCGGCCGGGAAGCTGCCCACGGGCCGCGTGCTCTTGGAGGTGGCGAAGTCGGCGGCCCTGCTCGCGTCCCAGCGGTTGCCCCAGGGGAAGAGCCGCCCGTCGGTTCCTCGCGCCGCCTTCTCCCATTCCAGTTCGCGCGGCAGCCGCTTGCCGGCCCACTTCGCGTAGGCGGCCGCCTCCTCCCAGGTCACGCCGACCATCGGGTGGTTCGCCTGCCAGCCCCAGCGCGGCTCCTCCGGCATCTCGTGATTGGTCGCGGCACAGAACTTCTGATACTGCCCGACGGTGACCAGATTCTTGTCAATCCAATAGCCCGGCAGCGCGACGCGGCACTGCGGCTGCTCGGCCTTGAACGTCTCGCGCCGGTCCTGACGATGTTCTCGCAGCCAGGCGTTGAGCTGTACATCGCTGGTGCCCAGGAGGAACTTGCCCGCGGGCACAGCGACCATCTCGCCGCCATCCGTGGGGTTCACCCAGACGTCCCCCGCCTGCGGGATCGTCGGGGGCGTCGGCGTGCGCCAGACCATCGCCTTCGGGTTCACCTTCGGCGCGGGCGAGACGCGTTCCGTGGGCCGCGACTCATTGGCCGCGGGAGCCGCGCCCGCGGGGGCCACCAGCAGCGCGAACATGGCCATCACGACCGCGGAATGAACCCACCATCGCCAGCGTGTCATGTCCTTGTCCTCCCGTGGGATGGGGCGGAGTTCGGTGATAGATGGTCGGCCCCCTGCTCTTCTTGCGTCTGACCCGCGAGGAGACGCGCCATGAGAGGAGAAAGGTGAAAGGAGATTGCGGTGGTGCCGGTGGAGGGAGTTGAACCCCCACGGGGTTGCCCCCAACTGATTTTGAGTCAGCCGCGTCTGCCATTCCGCCACACCGGCAGGTGCAACGCTACTATAATCTCGCCCAGCGGCCGGTGTCAAGGTAGATGCCCGCCGCTGTAGATGCCCGCCGCGCGGAGGATAAGGCCGTGACTGCTGAGACGCCCGAAGGTACGCCGCCCGAGACGCCGCCGCAAGCTCCACCACCGCCCTCGCCCCCCCCGGCCTGGCGGCCCCCGCCTCCTATGCCGCCGCCCCCACCGCGGCAGAAAGGCCCTAATCTGTGGAAGTGGGGCTGCGGTACGGCGACGGGGTGCGGGATGTTGCTGCTGGTGATAGTCCTGTTGGGGACCATCGTCGCGCTGTTCGGCGAGCGCAGCAACGCGCCCCTCGCGGTGATTCGTGTGGACGGCGTGATCGTCGCGGGAAAGGGCGGGATCTCGCTCTTCGGGGGCCAGTCCACCGGCTCCGAGGAGGTGGTGGGTCAGATCGAACAGGCGATGGACGATGACAACGTGAAGGCCATCCTGCTCCGCGTCAACAGCCCCGGCGGCTCCGCGGCCGGCTCGCAGGAGATCTACGACGCCATCAACCGCGCCAAGAAGCACGGCCTGAAGGTGGTCGTGTCCATGGCCGATCTCGCGGCCTCTGGGGGATATTACGTCTCGGCGAACGCGGACAAGATCTACGCCAACCCCGCGACCATGACCGGGAGCATCGGCGTGATCTCCATGCACGAGAACCTGGCCGGGCTGTACGAGAAGATCGGCCTGAAGACCGAGATCATCAAGAGCGGGAAGCTCAAGGATATGGGCGCGCCCAGCGGCCCGCTCACCGAGGAGGCGAAGGCGGTCATCAAGGGCATCGTGCTGCAGGTCTATGACCAGTTCGTCACGGCGGTGTCCGACGGGCGGAAGATGAAGCCGGAAGCCGTGCGCAAGCTCGCCGACGGGCGCATCTACTCCGGTCAGCAGGCGAAGCAGCTCGGCCTGGTGGATGAGCTTGGCGGGATGCACGAGGCCACCCTGGGCGCGGCGAAGCTGGCCGGGGTCAAGGGAGCGCCGTCGGTGAAGGAGTACGGCGCGCCAGGCCTGCTCAAGCGGCTCTTCGGGGCGGAGACGGCGAGTGGCGCGCGCCGACCGGCGGTGACGGTGAGCGGGGGTATCCTCTATGACGGAAATGCCGCGCGGTTGATCCCCGGCCCCTGGCAGGTTCAGCCACAAATGGAAGCGCCGTAGGTATCGAAGAGGCGAAGAGTCGAGGAGTCGAGGAGTCGAACGGCCGTGTAACGGCTTCCCCCGAAGATCCTTCGACCTCGCTCCGCTCGGCCTCAGGATGACAAAGCAGAAACTGGTTCTGATTGACGGTAATAGCTTGCTGTACCGCGCCTTCTTCGCGCTCCCGCCGCTCACCAACGCGGCCGGCGAGTCCACGGGCGCGGCCTACGGCTTCACCACCATGCTGTTCAAAATCCTGGACGAGGAGCAGCCCGACCTGCTCGGCGTCGCGTTCGATCTCCCCACGCCCACGTTCCGGCACGCGCTCTACAGTGATTACAAGGCCACGCGCCGCGAGACGCCGGATGAGTTGCGCTCCCAGATGGGGATGGTGCGGGACCTGCTGGCCGCGATGCATGTCCCCGCGTACACCCACGAGGGGTACGAGGCCGACGATATCATTGGCACGCTGTCGGCGAAGGGCGAGGCGGCGGGGTGCGAGGTGCTGATCGTGACCGGCGATCTGGACGAACTGCAGCTTGTCTCGGATCGCACCAGGGTGATGGTGACCCGCCGCGGGGTTAGCGACACGCATGTCTATGACGTGGCGGCGGTGGAGGAACGGTACGGATTTACGCCGGAGAAGTTGCCGGATTTCCGCGCGCTGCGGGGCGATACCACGGACAACATCCCCGGCGTGCCTGGGATCGGCGAGAAGACTGCGGCGACGCTGATAGGGAAGTACGGCTCCCTGGAGGAGGTGCTGGCGCGCGCGGAGGAGGTCAAACCCGACCGCATCTCCGCCGCGCTGGTCACGCACGCGGCGATCGCGGAGCGCGCGAAAGAGTTGTCCGTGATCGCCCGCGCGCTGCCGATTGACCTGGACGAAGAGGCGCTGCGACTCAAGGAGCCGGATCGGAAGCGGCTGCTCGATCTGTTCCGCCGGCTCGATTTCCGCTCGCTCGCCAGTCGCTTCGCCACGGCCGAGGTGGAGGTATCCACTCGATTCCGCACCATCTCCACCCCCGAGGAGGCGGCGGCGCTAGCGGAGGAGTTGGGGAAGGCAGGGGAGATCATCGTCCACCCCATCTCCGACGAGAACTCGGGGCTGCGGGCGCGGCTGTATGGGATCACCTTCCTGGCCGGCGACGAACCGGCAGTGGTCCTCGCCGACGGGAAGATCGAGGACCTGCTCGCCCCGCTCAAGCCCGTGTTCGAGTCGCCGGAGGTGCGCAAGGTCGGGCATGACCTGAAGCGTCTCGGCCTGCTGCTGTCGCAGTGCGGGATCGGGTTGCAGGGGATCCACTTCGACACCATGCTCGCGTCGTATCTCAGCAACCCCGCGCGGAGGCACGATCTCGCCTCGTCTCTCTACGAGTTCCTCCAACTCGAGCCGGAGGCGAAGCTGACGCTGGACGAGGCGATGGACCCGGGGCGCTTCGCCCGCACCGCGCGGCAAATCGCGCAACTCCGGGAACGGCTGGAGGAGCAACTGGACCGCCGGGAGCAGAGGGGCGTGTTCGAGACTATCGAGATGCCCCTGGTTCCAGTCCTGCTCGAGATGGAACTGACCGGAATCGCGATAGACGTGGCCGCGCTGGAGGCCCTGTCGAGCCGTCTGCGGGAGCGGATTCGCGAGTTGGAGACCGACATTCACGCGCTGGCGGGGGAGGCCTTCAACATCGCCTCTCCGCAGCAATTGCAGCGCATTCTGTTCGAGAAGCTGAAGCTCGCCCCGGACAAGAGCCGGCGCACGAAAACGGGGTACTCCACGGGGGCGGAGGTGCTGGAGGGGCTGAGCGAGCACGAGATCGTGGCCAGGGTGCTGGAGTACCGCGAGTTCACCAAGCTGAAGGGCACCTACGTTGACGCCCTCCCCAAGCTGGTGAACCCGCGCACCGGCCGCGTGCACACCTCCTTCAACCAGGCAGTAACGGCCACGGGGCGCCTGAGCAGCAGCGATCCGAACCTGCAGAACATCCCCATCCGGCGCGAGTTGGGGGCAGAGATTCGCCGGGCCTTCGTGCCGGGGGAGCCGGAGTGGAAGCTGATCTCGGCGGATTACTCGCAGATCGAACTGCGCGTTCTCGCCCACATCACCCAGGACGAGCGCTTGATCGAGGTGTTCCGCCGGGACGAGGATCTCCACTGGGCGGCGGCGGCGGAGATCTTCGGCGTCACTCCCGAGACCGGCACGGCGGAGATGCGCGCTTTCGCGAAAATGGTGAACTTCGGCGTGACGTATGGGATGAGCGAGAGTCGCTTGGCGCGGGAGATGGGGGTTGCTATGGAGGAGGCACGGGGGTATATCGCCCGCTACTTCAGCCGTTTCCCGCGGGTGCGCGACTACGTGCAGGCGACACCCGCAGAGGCCGCGGCGAGGGGCTATGTGGTCACTCTCCTCGGCCGTCGGCGCGATCTGCCGGACTTGCGCGCGGGCAACGTGCAGGTGCGGCAGGCCGCGGAGCGGATGGCGGTCAACACGCCGATGCAGGGAACCGCGGCCGATATCATGAAGCTGGCCATGATTCACCTGCACCAGGCCTTGCGGAAACGCGGGCTGAGCGCGAAACTGCTCCTCCAGGTGCACGACGAGTTAGTGTTGGAGGCGCCGGAGGGGGAGGTGGAGGAGGCGGCGGGGCTGGTCCGGGACTGTATGTCCCAGGCCTACGAGCTCGCGGTACCGTTGAAGGTGGACCTGAAAATGGGCGCAAATTGGCTGGAGATGATCGCGAAGTAGCGGGAGGGATTTCCGGAAGGCGTGTCGAAACTGAGAAGACCGAACGGAGAGGAGGCGGCCGAGAGGCCTCCTCATTTGTGTTGCTGGAACCAGAGGCTGAGCTTAGCGCCAGCCCACTACGACTTCTCTAGCGCCGAAGGCCAGCGAAGGCCGAGGCCCAACCGGTGAATTCGCGCAGGGACTGGAGAGGGAAAGAGCGGAGCAATGGACATGGAAGAGCAGCTGGACAATCCGAGCAGTGAACCCGAGGTCGCCGGAGAGGCGACGCCCGCGGAAGCTGCATCCGAGCAGAACGTGATGGAGACGGCCGCGAGCCCGCTCACCAGGGGACAGATCGTGGATGGCACGATCGTGCAACTCGACGAGCAAGGCGCCCTGGTGGATGTAGGGACGAAATCCGAGGGACACATTCCCATGAACGAGATGGGCGCGACCACCCACGAGGATGGTACGCCGCTCGCGGTGGGAGATCGCGTCTCGGTGTTCGTGGTGCGGCCGGAGGACGAAGAAGGGAACCCGGTGCTCTCGAAGCGCATGGCCGATTACGAGAGCACCTGGCATAAGCTGACCCGGGCCTACGAGCAGAAAGAGGTCATCGCCGCCATGGTCAGCGACCGGGTCAAGGGCGGCCTGGTGGTGGACCTGGGCGTGCGCGGCTTCCTGCCGGCGTCGCACGTCCGGATTCGCAACGTACACGCGCTCGACCGGCTGGTGGGGCAGTCCATCAAGGTGAAGATCATCGAGGTGGACCGGGCGCGCAAGCGCGTCGTTGTCTCCCACAAGGACGCGGTGGACGAGGAGCGCCAGAAGCGCCGCGACCAGACGCTGGCCAACTTACAGGAAAACGAGATCTGCAAGGGCGTCGTGCGCCGCCTTACCGACTACGGCGCGTTCGTTGACCTGGGCGGCGTGGACGGGCTGCTGCACGTCACCGAGATCTCTTGGACCCGGATTGACCACCCCAGCGAGGCCCTCAAGGTCGGTGACAAGATAGACGTCATCATCCTGCGCTACGATCGCACGCAGAATCGCATCTCGCTGGGTCGGAAGCAGATTCTCCCCGACCCGTGGGAGGAGGCGCGGGACAAGTTCAAGGTGGGCCAGGTGGTCTCCGGCACCGTGTCGCGCGTGGTGCCGTTCGGGGCCTTCCTGAAGCTGGAGACTGGGATCGAGGGGATCATCCCGAACTCGGAGCTCCCCGGCGGCCGCGGCGCGAAGGCGCAGGACCTCCTGAAGGTCGGCGATACGGTCGAGGCCAAGGTGGTCAACCTCCGGGCCGGTGAGCGGCGCATGACCCTCAGCCTGCGGCAGATGCAACAGGCGGAGGAGCGCCGCGATCTCAAGGAGTACATGGACCGCCAGGAGGACGAGAGCCGGGTCACCATCGGCGACCTGTTCGGCACCATGCTCACCGAGGCGGGGGTGACGGGCGTCGCCCCCGAGCCTGAACCAGAGCCGGTGGAGAACGTCGCCGAGGAGTTGGTCGAGGAAGAGGGACTGGCGGAGAGCCTGGAGGAGCAGACCCTCAACCCCGAGGAGTCGCCGGAGACGGAGCCCGAGGCCGAGGGCGAAGGGGAACGGACCTCCGAAGAGGCATGATCGTCCTGGGGCTAACCGGCGGAATCGGCAGTGGCAAGGGGCTGGCCACCGAGTTCTTCCGGGGCC
>CAZUGW010000017.1:17092-17983 GCA_964620055.1 uncultured bacterium | reverse complement strand
GCCGCGGGGGTCGCGGGGGCATGGGCGGAGGCGGCGGCCGCGGCGGCGGGGGCGGAGGCGGCCGGCGTGGGGGCGGCGGAGTGGTCGCCCGGACTGGCGGCGCCACGGCGGGTCTTCCCCCGCTTGGCACGGCGGCGGTGACTCCTGCGGCAGCGGCCATCAGCGGGCTGATGGCGACCGCAATCGTAGACAACCAGGCGGTAGGGTTCTCCCGGGACTGCATCTTGACATACAACGGGATCGCGTTTACCCTCCATGACATGCGGGTATTCCGTATTCACGTGTCAGAATAGTCGCATGGCGTCAGGTTTCCCGCCGGGAGCCATGCTCGTGTGAGCAGCGGCTCCCGTTCGCTTTTCGGAAAGGCCTCAGGAATGAAACATCGGTATCAGCTCGTAGTCGCCATTCTCCTCGTGACCCTCATGGTCGGTTCCTTCTTCGCCGGGCGGCAGTATGAGTCTCTGGCCGCCGTTACCTCTCGCCACGCGGGCTTGACGCGCCTCGTGAGCACCCTCCTCACCAGCGATCAGGTTCGCGCGGCGGGCCTCGGAGACGTGGACATCAGCCCCGTGGAGCGCTTCCAGGATGTGCTCACCCGCCTCCGCCGCGACTATGTGTCCAACCTCCAGGATGAGAACAAGCTCACCTACGCCGCCATCAATGGCATGCTATCGGTGCTGCGCGACCCCCCGTATGAGGATCGTTACACGCGCTTTCTCGAGCCCACGGACTACCGCTCCTTCATGGACGAAAACGAAGGGCACTTTGGCGGGATTGGGGCCGAAATCGGCGTGCGCGAGGTGCGGAAGCCGGACGACGTCGCCGCGGCGGCAGGCGAGAGCGCCCTGCCGGCGCGCTGCCCCGAGTGCGGCGCCGACCTGAGCAAGGCCA
>CAZUGW010000017.1:2205-17082 GCA_964620055.1 uncultured bacterium | reverse complement strand
AAGCAGTACCAGATCGTGATCGTCTCTCCCCTGCCGGACAGCCCCGCCGAGAAGGCCGGGCTGCACGCCGGCGACCGGATCGTGAAGATCGGGGGCAAGCCCGCCACCAGCCTGACGCTCGGGGAGGCGGTGCGAGAGATCAAGGGACGCCCCGGCACCGTGGTGGACCTGCAGATCGCGCGGGACGGCCTGCCCGAGCCGCGGGAGGTGAAGGTCACCCGCTCCATCATCCAGGTCCACAGCGTGGACTATAAGATGCTCCCCGACAAGGTGGGCTATCTGCACCTCAGCGCGTTCAATGACGCCCTGCCCAAGATGCTCAAGGACGGGCTCACCAGCCTGCGCGCGGACGGGATGCGCGGCCTGCTGCTCGATCTCCGCAACAACCCCGGCGGCGGGCTGGAGGTGTGCGTGGAGGCGGCGAGCCAGCTCGTGGGCGAAGGCCCCATCGTCTACATCCAGGAACGCGGGATGCCGCGCGAGGTGCGCAACGCCGCCAAAGGCAGCAAGCGATTCGACCTCCCGCTGGTGGTGCTGGTGAACAACGGCAGCGCGAGCGCCTCGGAGATTCTCTGCGGCGCGATCCAGGACTACAAGGTCGGGAAGCTGCTGGGCGTTACCACCTACGGCAAGGGAATGGTGCAGACCGTGTTCCCACTGCGGGACGGCTCGGCCCTTACTCTAACCACCGCAAAGTACCTCACCGCGAAGATGCGGGACATTGACAAGAAGGGCATCACCCCCGACGTGGTGGTGGAGCAGACCAAGAGCGACGACCCTATCACGCCGCTCGGCGACAAGGACGTGCAGGCCGCGGCCGCGCTGAAGCTCCTGAAGCAGGAGATCGGCGGGGTGACCGCGAAGGCGGCGTAGCACCCGTGCCGCGCGTCTCAGGGCCAGGGGCCGGGGAACTGTCACTCCCCGGCCCCTGGCCTTTGGCCCCTGCTCCCCTGGTTCTGAGCGCCTCCCGGCGCACCGAACTGCTCGGCCATTACCCCGATCTCTTCGCGACACGGCTGGAGGAGATCGGCCCGAACCGGGTGCATTCGATCGTGGTGTGGACCAAGGACCCGAGCAATCTGCTCCACCACACACGGCTGCGCGCCGCGCTCTCCCAGGTGGGGCAGGTGTTCCTGCACTGGACCGTCACCGGTCTTGGCGGGTCGTTTCTGGAGCCATGCGTCCCGCCTCCCGACGCGCAACTCGCTCTGCTCGACCCCGTGGTCGCGTTCGTGGGCGACCCGCGCCGCATTCACTGGCGTTACGATCCGCTGATCTCGGTCACGCGCGGAGACGCGTGGCTCACCAACCTCGACGTTGACCTGTTCCGGTCACTCGCCGACGCCTTCTCCCGCGCCGGAATCCCGGCCGTGCACGCTTCCTTCGTCACTCCCTACCGTAAGGTGACCCGCCGCCTCACAGCCGCAGGGATCGAGCTCGAGGAGCAGTCCGCGGACGCGCAGACGCGCTTCCTTCACGAACTTTCCGCCGTCGCCGCCGAGGTGGGCCTGGAACTGATCACGTGCTCGCAGCCCGGCTTCCCCAGGCGGCGCTGCATTGACGGGGAGTTGCTCACCTCCCTCCACCCGACGGGCGAGCCGTGCCGCACCGACCGCGCCCGCGGTCAGCGCGAGCTGTGCGGCTGTACCGCGAGTCTCGACATCGGCCGCTACCTGCCCTGCCCGAATCGCTGCCTGTACTGCTACGCGCATCCGGCAGCGTAACGCGGCCCTGTCGTGTAACCGCTTGTTAGGAAGGGGGGGGAGGGGTAGGTGAACTTATCTAACAACCCTGCGGGCAAGTCACCGACCGTACGAAAGCCCTCTTTGATCTCAGCCCCGCCGCGAGCTAGGTGCGCGGCCCCCGCATACCCCAGGAGGGAGGACAAGTGCAATGCAACGCTGCCTGACAGCAGGACAAATCGCATGGGCTGTGTTCGTGGTGGCAATGTTGGGGGGAGTGTGGCTCCCTAGTGCCGCAGGTGATGTGACCATCCCCTACAGCGGCATGTGGCACTTCGACGAGGGGAGTGGAGTTGTCGCGCTCGACAGTTCTGGCCACGGCTGCAACGGCGCCATCTCCGGGGCCACCTGGACGACCGACAGCCGAACGGGCGCGGCGGCCCTGCAGTTTGATGGAACCAGTGCGTCGGTTGCGACGGCCGATCTTGACCTGACGGGATCCATGACCGTCTGGGCCTCGGTGAAGGTGACTGGTGCCACGCGGGACGGACAGGTCATAGTCAGTAAGTGGAACCCGGGGTCCGGTGGAAACTACGAGCTTGGGCTTACCCAGGATTTGCGGCCCTATTTCCAGGTTGGGTTCAGCGGCTCCGGGAACTGGGCCCTCTCCTCCACTCCACTCACACCCGGTACCTGGTACGACCTCGTCGGGACCTATGATGGGGTGGCGCTCCGGATCTTCGTCAACGGGGAGCAGGCGGCCTACGCGGCCATCTCCGGGCATGTTGACCAGAACGATCTCATCACCACGATCGGCGCGAGCGCCACGCTCGGGGCGGAGGAGGACCTAAGACCTTTCCGCGGCATTATTGACGAGGTGGCGATCGCGGGGGGAGCGCAGGGAGGCGGAGGAGAACCCGACCCGATCAGCCTCCCTCCCGACCCAATCAGCTTCCCCCCGTCTGTGTGGCCGTACTCGGTGTCCGGGCTGCAATGGCACTTCGACGAAGGCACTGGAACCACGGCCTATGACAGCACTGGAACCCAGTGCCCGGGAACGATCAACGGAGCTACCTGGACGACGGACAGTAGGAGCGGGCCGAGTGCTCTGGATTGCACGAGCGGCGTTGCCGAACTGGGGGACATTGATCTGCCCAACTGGATGACGGTGTGGGCTTCCGTGAGAGTGAATGGCCCGGGAGTTGGGCAGGGGCAGGCCATCGGCAGCAAGTGGATTCCGGGTTCCGGGGGGAATTACGAACTGGGGCTTACCGACTTATACCCGTACTTCCAGATCGGGTTCAGTGGTTCCGGAAATTGGGCTCTCTCCGACGAGCCGCTGACCCCGGGCGTCTGGTATGACCTGGTCGGAACATATGATGGAGCGGTGACCCGGATCTATGTGAACGGAGAGCAGAAGGGCTGTTGGGCGATGGCCGGAGACATCGACCAGAACGACCTTACTACCACGGTCGGCGCCACGCCACAAGGGATATACCCCTTCAACGGCATCATTGATGAGGTCGGGATTGCGCCTGGGGTTTACGCTGGGGCCTTAAGCCCGTTCTCCTTTTCTTCCTTCGAGGAGGCACGCGTTCCCTGGAGTGCCTTTGCTGACGGCGGCGCAGATACCTTCGTTTGGCGGACTCCCCTGTCCGGCTCGCCGGCCGCTGCCTCCGGTCTGTATGTCAGCGAGGCCGCGGCAGGCTCAGACGGGATCAGCGGGCTCCGCCTCGATCTGCCTGTGGATAGCGGTGCCCCCGATCTGGTGGCCGTGAGTGTAACCGCTCGGCTCTATGTCGCGGCGCGCGCCCCTGACACCGGTTCGGCCTTCGTTGGGTTTGGGCTTGGTGAGAGCACCTTGGATGCCGCGGCCGAACTGGCCCAGGCGGCCGTCTGGGAGTTTCCGTCTGACACGACCAGCCGATGGCGCGTAGCAGGTGTCACTGATCCATCGGGGCCCGGCCTCCCCGAAGGAGCCTGGCACGAGATCCGCCTGGTCTACTCGCCGTGGCATCGGCAACGCCTGATCGCCTGGATGGACGGCATTTTCGTTGGAGAGCACCAGTTCATCGGCGGCGACGGCCCGCCGGCGTACTCTGTCTTGCTGGGAGCGCGGGGCGTTGGCGCGGGCGGGTCGGCGCGCGTCTACTTCGACGATGTGCAGGTCATGCTCTACGGCAGTCCCCACCCGGCCGCGACCCATGCATTCGCACTCTTGGGGGGACCGGAGGCGGTCGCCGCAGGTCAGGAGAGCATCTACCGGGTCACCTACGGCAACGGATATCCGATGCTCGGCCTGGCGGACGGGGAAACTCCCCTCTCGGGCCACATGTATGTAGCCGCGCGGCTGCCTGACGGGTACTCCTACCAGAGCGCGGATCCCGCTCCCCTGCGAAGCGACGGGAATAGCTTGATTTGGGAAGTACCGAGGTATGCACCGCAGCGTACTGGCTTGATTCTGCTCCGCGCAATAACACCGACGGATGTCGTGGAAACAGCGGCAAGGCATCTTGATTGCTGGGTAACAGAGGACCCCGCGGTGGCCGCGGGCGATCCTGCGGCCGGTGCCTGGGGAGAGGCGTATGACATCCTCCCGCAGCGAATCGACCTAACACCAGAACCGGACGTCTATATCAAGAAGCAGGGCCCGGCCTATGCTGCTCCAGGCGACCCCATCAATTACGTGCTAACAGTGACCAACGTCGGCTCCAGCTCGATTGCGGACGTTATGGTGAAGGATCGGATGCCAGAGGCCTTGGGCGGTGGGGAAGCCATCGTAGATACTCTCCCGTCGCTCGTCCCTGGCGAGTGGTGGACTGGAACCGTATCGAGTACGCTGCCCCTGGGGTTGTCCGAGGGAACACTCGTATTAAACCAAGCGCTAGTCCCAAGTAGCGCTCCGGAAGCCGACTTCGGCAACAATATTTCGGACTGGGTGACTACCATTCAGCCCAGCATGATCTCGTCCGTTTCGGGACGACTCATGGCGCCTCTCCCTGCTGCGCCCGGAGATGCCAGCGCCAGGAGTGCTATCTCGGTTTCTCCGGAAGGAGTAGTGACGCCAGGGCAGTCTCTTACCTACACCCTGGAGTGCGAGAATGTCGGAACCGGCAATGCCTACGGCGTCTTCATGACGATGCAACTGGACCCGGCCCTCGATCCTGTCTCACTCCTCCTGAGCGGCATTGGGGCGGGCGCTGTCAAGCTTGATACAGACGCGTCAACCTTGGTGTGGGAGATCGGCCGGCTCGGGCCCGGGGAACAGGCACGGATCGCGTTCAAGGTGAATGTCTCCGCCTCCGCAGACCCGCGATCCATCGTTGGGCGGGCGACTGTCTACTTCCCAAGCGCTTCCGAGGAGACGCCGACGAATGTGGTCATCAACCAGATCAGAGGGGCAGGTTTCTCCGCCTCCCCTGTGAGCGGGGCCAAGCCCCTAACGGTGAACTTCACTGACCTCTCGACGAACGCTCCCACCTCCTGGAATTGGAGCTTCGGCGATGGCGGCAGTTCCGCCGAGCGGCATCCCTCCCATACCTACACCGAAGTGGGGGTGTATACCGTCTCCCTTACCGCTACTGGTGCGGAAGGGGCAGATACCAAGACCCGGCCCGGATACATCCGCGTCCTCTTCACCGACGCGGGTGAGGGCAACTGGGCCATCAACTCCATCCTGGCCTGCGTGAAGGCCGGCATCGTCGGCGGCTATCCCGACGGCACCTACCGGCCCACTCTGCCCGTCACCCGCGACCAGATGGCCGTCTTCGTCTCCCGCGCCCTGGCGGGCGGGGACTCCCACGTCCCCACCGGGCCGGTTACCGCTGCCTTCAGTGACGTCCCGACCACCTATTGGGCGTTCAAGTACGTGGAGTACGCGAGATCGCACGGTGTCGTGGGTGGCTACAGCGACGGCACCTATCGGCCGACGCTCCCTGTCACCCGCGACCAGATGGCCGTCTTCGTCGCCCGCGCCATGGCCGGCGGCGACAGCGGCGTCCCGCCCGGCCCCGGCACCGCCAGCTTCCCGGATGTGCCGCCGAGCTTCTGGGCGTTCAGATACGTTGAGTACATCAAGACCGGAGGCGTGACGGGCGGCTATCCCGACGGCACCTATCGCCCGACCGAGGCGGTGACGCGAGACCAGATGGCGGTCTACGTCCAGCGGGCCTTTAGCCTGCCCCTCTAGCCCGTAACCTGGCCGCTCTTCATCTGGTGGAGGCCGCCCCTGGCGGCCTCCACCTCTTTCGGGGGCGCGCCTGCCGTTCCGTGCGCACAGGAGAGTTCCGGTCTGGCTCGAATCAACTTCTCAGGAGAACTCGCCATGCCATTCTGCCCGAACTGCAAGTACGAGTACGTGGAAGGGGTCAGCACCTGCCCGGAGTGCGGCGCCAGACTCGCCGCCGGCTCGCTGCCTGCGGAGGACGAACCGGCCCCGGGGGTGGAGTACGTGCGCCTGACGAAGCTCCCCGAGCCCGCCGCCGCGCTGGTGTTCAAGGCCACCCTGGCCGAGGCCGGCATCCCGGCCATCATTCAGACCTATGGGGCGATCAGCGGAGAACTCGCCGGGGTGGCGCGGAGCGTCACGGACGACTACGCGATCATCCTGGTACCGGAGGACTGCCTGGCCGACGCCCAACGCATCGTGCAGGCGATGGAGTCGGGTCAGGTCGAATGGCCGGAGGGGATGGAGCCCGAGGACTGAGGCGCGCCGCTACCAGGTGTCGTAAGTCGTCTTCTGCCCTCGCCACCAGTGGGCTCGACCCTCTCGTCCGGGGCTGACAGGCCGCCGGCCCCCTCCCGGTCGTTTCCCCGGAAAGGAGGCGTGGTCTTGCAGGCCGCCCGCGCGTGAGACACGCGCGGGCGCCAGGTTACCAGGTGTTATAGTCGCTGCCGTCCAGACCGCTGAGCGTAGAACTGCTATGCACGGCGCCCGTCACGTTGTCGTAGTTCCAGTCGGTGACTTCGGTGAACGGATCCAGCGGCAGTCCGCCGTTGATGGCGATGATATACGGACCGTCGTAGGCCGTGCGGTCAACGTATCCGCCCGACCCGTCCAGATCGGCGCTGACGGCGGCGCCACTGGCGGCGACGATGTCCGTCAGGGACGGGGGCCAGGCCCCCGTCGTTGCCTCAAAGCGCTCGATCGCATCCCGAACCTGCTTCAGGTTTCCCGCCAGTTGCACCTCTTTCGCGTGCCGCTTCGCGGCAAGCATTCGCGGGACGACCAGCATGGCGAGGATGGCGATGACCGTGATCACGATCAACATTTCAATGAGCGTGAAGCCCCATTGCTTCCGCCTGATCATCGAGTAGCGAGTCATCTGGGTGACCACCTCCGGGTAGTCTTGTCACCTATATATTCCACATGACGGCGATCCTACCACAACGCGCCAGGCCTCGGGTGCAGACAAGATAGGAAGATGGCCTGCCCACCTGGAATCTCTCTGCCATGGGTAATGAGTCGCCGAAAATGGACGCGGGCGAGTTTGAGCAGGCACTGGCGACGGTCTCCGCCGAGCTCGCGCAGTCCGCCTCCTCCGTGGACGCGGCGGAGGCGCACCGGCTCCTAGAGGCAATCCTGGCCGCCGCGACCGTATTCGTCACCGGGGAGGGTCGGTCCGGCCTAGTCGCGCGCGGCTTCGCCATGCGCCTGGGACAACTCGGGCGGCGCGCTTACGTGGTGGGCGAGTCGGTCACCCCGGCCGCGGCGAAGGGCGACCTGCTGCTCGCCGTCTCCGGCTCTGGCGAGACGCGCGTCACCGTCACCCACGCCGAAACCGCGCGCTCCCTGGGGATTCGTGTCGCCGCGGTGACGGCCGCCGTGGAGTCACCGCTGGCGCGGCTCGCCGACCTGCACCTGTTGATCTCCGGCGCCTCTGCCCAGTATGGCGGTTCTCTCTTCGAGCAGTTCGCCATGGTCGTTCTCGATACGCTGGCACTGATACTGCAGCTCCGCCTGGGTCTGACCGCGGCCGACATGGACACCCGGCACGCCAACCTCGAGTAGCGCGGTCCCTTCCTGCGCCTGATCGCCGCCTCCCCAATAGCCAGGAGCGCCCCACTCCTGCTGGCTGGGACGCCCCTGGTACTCCGAGAAGCCGCCGGCGGCCTATCCAAACACGGGGGCCGACCCCGTGAGCGGCACGATGCTACCACACGTATGGAGACCGGGAGGTACACGCCCCCGGCCGCCTGTAGCGGAGGCGCTCACGCGTGCGCGCGGAGATTGACAACCGCCGCGGTGCGCGTGACAGGCGGCGGAGCAGGCGGAACCTGAAGGTAGAATCGGTACAACAACCAGACGGCGAGGAGCAGCAGCACGATAATGGCGACCAGACGAACGGCGCTCAGTCTTTTGCGGCGTGGGCTCATGGCGGCGTGAGGTCCTTTTGTGGCTCCGGTATGCGCGCCTCCGGCGTCGGCGCGCTCTCCTGGGTATTCTCCTGCGGCGGGGGCGCGCTTTCCTGCACTGCCTTTGGCGCGCGCTCCCGGTGCGCGGCGGGCCGGGACCTGCGCCGCGGCGTTCGGCGCGATTCAGGTCGCGGCGACTCCTCGCGGCGCGGCCGGCGCACCACCGCGCGCTCGACTCTCACCCCGTTCTCATAGACCGTGCGCACCGTCTGGGACTTGCCCGCGAGCGGCCCGGTGGTGATCGGCTCCACCACCTCCTTCCAGGCGATCACGGTGAGCGGCGGACCGCCCCCGGGGATGGAGATGCGATCCTCTTCGTGCAGGAGCTTGAGGTTCGCGCCGGGATTGGCGCGGGCGAGCATGTCGAGGCTGACGTGGTACTGCTCCGCAATCTTCCAGGCCGTCTCCCCCCGCTGCACTATGTGCGTCCCCCGCGGCGCGGTCATCTCCCGGACTTTGTCCACCACCGCGTCGGCCGAGGGGACAAGCACGCTCACCGGGATCTGCGTGTCGCGCACGCGCACCCGCTCGCGAAACGCGCGGGTGAGCTCCTCGTCCCGCGGGGAGAACTCGGCGAGCAGCCGCGAGAGTGCGCTCACGGCTTCCGCTCGGTTCGGCAACCCGAACACCAGTCGGTCGTTCGCGAACACGCCCGCGCCGTTCACGACCACGGTCAGCCGCGGGGAGAGCACCCGCATCGCCTCCACATCGGAAACGATGCGATTGCCCTCGGCCGAGACATGGCGCAGCCCGACCTGCTGCAGAAACGAGGCGCCTTCCACCTTCCCGGCACTCTGCTTGATCTCCTCGAGCACCCGGGTGGCGACGGTCTGGCTCTTGACCACCACGAGGGGCCGACCGTCGAGGGTGATGAGGCACGCCCCTCCCACCCCGCGGATCATGAGAAAGTAGTAGGCGAGGCCGACCCCCAAGATCGCGACGAAGACCGCCCGCTCCCACCAGAGCCGACGCCCCAGTCCTCTCGCTCCGCTAGTCGCGTTTGCCCCCGATTGCTCCATCGGTTGTTCACCTCAAGCCGGATGCTCTACCTCCGACCACCAGCGCAGGTCCAGATCGGGAAAGAGATTGTCCCGGACCTGACACTCGCGGAGGAACGCGGCGTCGTCCTCTCCGATCTCCGCGCCTCCCGCGCGCTGCTTACCCATCGCGGCCAGTCGCTTAAACGCCTCGTAATGCAGGGCCGCCCGCCGTTCGGCATAATCCCGCGCGCTCCACGTCGAAATCAGGAAGGGCCAGTCCGAGGCCTCCAGCAGCAGCAACTCCCGCGCCGCCTGGGTGACGATGTCCGCGAGCACGCCATCGCCCGACTCTAAGGCCTGGCGCGCCAGGGCCGGGAAGTCCGCCTCCGCCGCGTAGATGTCCCGCCAGATCCACTCCGTCCACTCGTTGAGCCACACCCAGTGGAACCCGCCCTGCCCCCACGACCCCTCCGGCAGCGAGACGGCCGCGCCGGGCGTGTGGGCCTCCAGGTGCTCCGAGCAGGTCATCAGGTCCACCGCGGGGTTCATGGCGATTCCCTTCACCACGCGGTACAGCCACTCCGGCCCCTCGAACCACCAGTGCCCGAGCAGTTCCGCGTCGTAGGGCGCGCAGAGGATGGCGCCCGAGGCGCCTTGCTGCGCCTGCTCCTCGAGTAGCGTGTGCACGAGGTGGCAGAAGTGGTCCGCGTTCTCCGGCGCCCGCCCGGCGGCCATGCCGGGCTGGTAGCGGTCCTTCGATCCCAGGTCCGACTGGGAGGAGGTGACACGCCAATAGCGGTGCCCGCCGGGGAAGTGCTTCTTGTGGAAGTCCAGATACCACCCGTCACCGGGGTAGCCGTGATCCCCGCTCCACACCTGCATCCCCGTGCGCTCATCCCGCGTGAACACGGCCACGGGGGGACTGTCACTCTCCACGGAGGAGACGAGATAGGTCTGATAGGGAGACTTGGTGACATCCACCGCGGTGGGCTGGTAGCTCGCCCGCAACTGCTCCCACAGCCGCTGCAATCCACCGAAGCGGGACAGATACACCCCCGAGGTGGCCCCGCCCAGCAGCGTGGAGGTGTCCACAATGAAGTAGCTGATCCCGTTCTCGGCCAGGAATTCCTCCACTCCTTTGCGCGGGCGCGGCTCCTGCGGCCCCGCATCGGAAAGCGGCGAGGCCCACGCATAGCGCGGTCGGTAGGCGCACTCCGGCAGCCAGAAGCCGCGCGGCGGGCGGCCGAAGTGTCGCGTGTGCGCTTGCACCGCCTGTTTGATCTGGGCCTGCACCGACTCGTCGGATCCGATCAGGGGCAAGTAGCCGTGCGTCGCCGCGGAGGTGATGATCTCGAGGTGCCCGCCGTCCTGGAGGCGACGATACTGCCCCACGATGTCGGAGGCGTACCGCTCCTGAAAATCGCGCTTGATCCCCAGGAAGTGCTTGCGCCACATCTCCGCCAGGTCGGCGAGATCGGGCTGTCCGCTCTTCGTGAACTCCTCCCGGTTCTCCGTCGCGCTGCTGATCCGCAGGTCGAGGTAATGCGAGAACTGATCCGGGAAATCCGGGTGGGAGAGCTGCTCGCACAAGACTGGGGTCAGGCCCATCGTCACCTTGGGCGACACTCCCTCCTCCACCAATCGGTCGAAGACCTGAAGCAGCGGAAGGTAGCTCTCCGCGGCGCATTCGAACAGCATGTCCGATCCATGGGGCCACGTGCCATGCGCGAGTACATAGGGTAGATGTCCGTGTAACACGAGTGCAAATGCGCCGTTGCTCACCGTCTCCTCCACTGTCTCTCTGTGTTAGTTCAATTGGTCCAGCATCACCGCGGCCAGCACGAAGGAGGCCATGCTCCACGCGTGCGGCACAGCCCACATCTCGCCCGGCCCCGGCCCGGTCATCTCCGGCAGCATCCCCGTCGGGGTGCCCAACGAGAGCACCGCGCGCAGCGAAGCCGCGGCGCGCCTCCGGCAGGCCTCCACGCCCGCGACGTTTTCCCGGTCGGTGAGGGCCAGGCCGAGCAGCGCCCGCACCAGCCACAGCGTGGGCACCGCTCCCGGGCCGCCTCCCGCGTAGGGATCGCCCTCGAATCGGAGCAGCGCGTCGGCTCCGCCCACCGGCCGGCAGAGGCGCCGCACCAACGAGTCCACCATCGTCGCCGCCATCGCCCGCTCCTCCGGCCGGTCCAGCCGCAAGAACTCGAACGGCGTGATCAACCCCAGAATCGAGGCGTCGGCCGTGGTATCCAGCCGGCCGTCCAGATCTATCCCGCGAGCGAAGATGTCCCCGTGCCAGAGCCGGCTCATCACCGCCTGTTTCACCGCCGCCGCGCGCTCCTCCCACTGCGCGGCCGGCGCCTCTCGCTCCGCGGCGCGCGCCAGATAGGCCGCCTCGTGCAGCGCGGAGGAGATCGCCGCGTTGGAGTAGGTGAAGCTCCCCCGGAACGTCTCCCACAGATCGAAGGCCGGCAGATGCAGCCCGGTGTGGGGCGAGATGCAGCCGAGAAGATACTCCGCCGCGGCCCGCGCCGAGGGCCACATCAACTCGACGAAGTCTACCCGTTGCTGCCCTGTCAGTCGCCGCGCCTGCCGCCCCATCGCGAACAGCACCGCCGCGGTCTGGTCAATCTGCAAGCGGTCCTCGTGGGTGCACCACGACGGCGCGCGCTGCCCGCCCAGCCAGTACCTCTGCTCCCAATAGCCCTCCGGGCGCTGGCACCGCTCGGCCCAGAGCAAGAGCCGGCGCAGGTACTCGGGATAGCCGGCCGCCTCCAGACCCAGGCAAACCTCCACCGCGTCCCTCGGCCAGCAATACCCGTATCCCCCCGACCGCTCGTAGGAGGGATCGAACTCCGGCGCGGCCAACACCGACCCGCGCTCCGCGTCCACCAGCAGGTCCAGGGCCAGCAGACAGCGCTGATAGGCCTCCGCCAGGTCCTCGTCAATCCGCAGCTTTCGCGCCCGCGCCAGATAGCTCGCGTCTTGCGCGCGCACCAGGCCGACCATCTCCTCCCAACTCACCGCCCGCGCCGCGTTCAGCCGCGCCACGGCCGCGAGCTCGTCTCCGTCGGCGGCGACGATCAGGCTGCGCGTCTCCGTCTCGCCCGGCTCCAGCGAGAGGCTCCATCCCAGTGCGAGGTCCACCGCGCCGATCTCATCCTCCTGCCGGTTAAGCCGCCCGTGCTCCATCTGCCGCTTCGCGGAGTTGCCGGTCGCGACCCGCCCGCACCCGTGCTCGTCTACCCCATCGCTCCCGAGGGCCAGGCAGATGCTCCGCCAATAGGCCACTCCCACGCCCCGGTCGGGGTGGAAGTGCACCGCGTTCTTCGTCAGGCTCTCTCCCAGTTGCAGGCCGAGGTACTGGAAGAGCTTCGCGCGCAACCTCTCGTTTCCGAGGTTCCTCGCCTCGTACCGCCGCACCAACACCGACTCGGTGGGATGCACGAGATCCGTGATCGTCAGCTCCAGCCCGGAGCCGTGCTGCAGCCGGGTCTCCACGATGTTGGTATGATCCAGGTACCGCTGACTGCCTCGCCACTCACCGTCGAACGTCCAGGCCAGATGCCCGCCGCGGGAGTCGTCGGGGAAGTACACCGCCGGCATTCCCTCGCGCAAGTTCTGCGCGTGGTCAATGTGCGGGTAGAAAAGCGTCATCAGCTCGGCGCGCGCGCCGAGCGTGACGAGCACGCGGGAGTTCCCGATTATCGCGGTCGGTTGATAGACAGCCACTCCACCCCAACCCCGTGCCGCTCCCCGGCGCGCTGGTACAACCCCGCATACGTCTCCGCCGACCGGTCCCAGGAGAAATCGCAGGCCATCGCGTTCTTCACCAATTGCCTCCACGCGGCCCGATCTTGCATCGTCATCATCCCCCGAACCATCGCCCCCAGCAAGGCCACCGCGCTGCGCTCCTCGAACGAGACCCCGTTGCCCTCCCCGGTCTCAGGATCATAGTCCGCGATCGTGTCGGCCAGCCCGCCCGTTTGCCTCACCACCGGGATCGTTCCGTAACGCACGCTGATAAGTTGCCCCAGTCCGCATGGCTCGTAGTGAGAGGGCATGAGAAAGAAGTCGCACCCCGCGTAGATCTGATGGGCCAGCGGGTTATCGAACCCGATCACCGCGGCCATCTTGTTGGGGTACTGAGCGGCCAGGTCGGTCATCAGGTCCTGATAGTACTGATCTCCCGACCCGAGCAGCGCGAACTGCACGTCCAGGCGGAGCAGGTGCGGCAAGGCCTCGGCCAGCAGGTCCAGACCCTTCTGGCTCGCCAGGCGGGAGACCAGGCCGAACAAAGGCACGTCCGGTCGCGTCGGCAGGTTCAGCTTCTGCTGCAGGTCGGCCTTGCAGGCCGCCTTGCCGGCGAGATTGTCGGCGTCGTAATGCGCCGCGAGATAGCGGTCTGTCTCCGGATTCCATTCGTCGTAGTCAATCCCGTTGATGACCCCGAACAGGTCCTCGCGGCGGCCGGCCAGCACCCCCTCCAGCCGCTCGCCGTACTCCTCCGTCTGGATCTCGCGGCTGTAGGTCTCGCTCACGGTATTCAGCACGTCGGCGAACACCAGCCCGCCCTTGAGGAAGTTCACCGCCCCGTAGAACTCCAACTTCTCAGGCGTGAGCAGGTCCGCCTCCAACCCCACCCGCTCCATCACCGCGGGGTCGAACACTCCCTGATAGGCCAGATTGTGGACGGTGAACAGGGTGGCGATTCCGCTGAGCTTCGGGGCGTCCGCATAGGTCGTCTTGAGATAGACCGGGATCAGCGCCGTCTGCCAATCGTTGCAGTGGATCACGTCGGGCGTCCAATCGTCGGTGCGCAGGAACTCGAGCATCGCGCGGCAGAAGAACGCGAACCGCTCCGGATCCTCCGTCTCGCCGTAGAGATGCTTGCCGCTGAAGTAGCGCGGGCAGTCCACCAGGTACGTCGGCGTCCCCGGCACCCGCTCGCTCACCAGGATGGCGGCGTCCACCGGCTCCTCGCCCATGACCACCGTCACGTCGCCGACCTTCACCGGCTTCGCCTTCTCCTGGTTCACCAGCGCGTAATTCGGCATCGCCACCCGCGCCTCGTGCCCGCGCGCGTTCAGCACCTGTGGCAAGGCCCCCGCCACGTCCGCCAGCCCGCCGGTCTTCGCAAACGGCACCACCTCGGAGGAACAGACCAATATCTTCATCCCCGTGTCCCCTTCGTTGCTGCGTAGGTTTCCGCTGCCTTCACGAACGCCGCGAACAGCCGCCGGGCAGGCTCGCTCTCGCTCATTTGCTCCGGATGCCATTGTACCCCGATCAGGAAGCCGCCCGGTTCACTTTCCACTCCCTCGATGACCCCCTCCTCCGACCAGGCCACCGCGCGCAAGCCGCTGGCGACCACGGAGATCGCCTGATGGTGGAAGCTGTTCACCTCCACCTCGTCCGTCTCCAGGATCCCCCGCAGCCGGCTCCCGGCCGCCAACCGCACCCGGTGGCGCGCCGCCGCGTCGCCTTCCGCCGCATGTACCCTCGTCCCCAGGTCGGACGGCAAATCCTGGTGCAGCTTTCCGCCGAACGCCACCCCCAGCACCTGCGCCCCGCGGCAAACGCCCAGAATCGGCACGCCTCGCGCCGCCGCCTCTCGAGTCAGCGCCAACTCCAGATCATCCCGATCTCGCTCCACGCGGCCCAGCCTCGCGTGCGGCGGCTCACCATAGAGACTCGGATCCACGTCCACCCCGCCGGCGAGCAGCAGGCCGTCCAGCCGCGCCACCTCCGGCGTCTCGTCGCCGGGCAGCAACTCCGTCACCTCCGCCCCGTGCGACTCC
>CAZUGW010000017.1:0-2195 GCA_964620055.1 uncultured bacterium | reverse complement strand
AGCGCGACGCGGTAGGCGTCTGCCGCCCGTCGTGTCGCCTCGTCGTCTTTGACGCGGGCTGAGAACGTAATGCCGATAATGGGCCTGGAACCGTGCATGGATGTGCTCGGATGATAACAACACTCCTGGGGTCGGTCAACGAAGCATGTGCCGACGCGGAGACAAATGGAAAGAAAAAGGGACTGGCACATGCCAGTCCCTGACAAATAAGCTCTCTAGCGCTCCCTAGCTAGCGACCGCCTTCACCAGCCGCTTTGCCAGCCGCGACTTGCGCCGCGCCGCCTGTCCCTTGTGGATCACGCCCTTGGTGACGGCCTTGTCCAAGAGCCGCGAGGCGGTCTTCACCAGGTCAGTCGCGCCCGCCTCATGCGCCGCGATCGCGGTCCGCGACTTGCGCACCTCCGTCTTGATCCGGGACTTCCAACTGCTGTTCCGCACCCGGTTCTGCCGAGACCGAACGATATCTTTCTTCGATGACTTGATGTTTGCCAAGTGACAGTTCCTCCGTTTGAACCCGGTAAGGATACCACACAGCAACCTTCGATGCAACCGTCGCAAGCCTGCTATCCCGTATTCCCGGCAGGTCACGCCCTCCCCCTGGTCGAACACCCGTTTACATGAACCTCTTCGAGGAGCAGAGCGAACTCCACCAACTCGTCGGCGCCATCGAGGCGGTGCGTCACCACAACCCAAATGACGGCTGGACGGTGGCGCGGGTGCGCGTCACCGAGGGCAGCGGGGCGGGCGAGACGGTAACCTGCGTCGGCTGTCTGGCCGAGGCGCGGGAGGGGATGGACGTGAAGCTCTGGGGCCAGTGGGCCGTCCATCCCACCTACGGCGACCAGTTCCGTTTCAGCCGCTACGAGCTACAGAAGCCGATGACCGCGGAGGCCATCCTGCGCTTTCTCTCCGGCGGTGTCATTAAGGGAGTGGGGCCGAAGCTGGCGGAGACGCTGGTGGGGCGTTTCGGCGATGACACCCTCCGCATTCTCGACGAGGAGCCGGACCGGATTCGCGACATTCCCGGCATTGGCCCCAAGAAGGCGACAACGATTCTCGCGGGCTGGCGCGAATGTCACGAGAAGGACGCGCAAGGGGTGCTGATGCGGCTCCAGGGGATGGGGGTCAGCTCGGCCTTGGCGATCCGCATCTTCAACACCTATGGCGAGCAGTCTGTGGGGGTGGTGGAGCAGAACCCGTACCAACTCGCGATGGAGGTAGAGGGGATCGGGTTCAAGCTCGCCGACCGCATCGCCCGCGCGGTGGGCACGCCGCGCAGTTCGCCGTTCCGCCTGCAGGCCGGCCTGACCTACGCGCTGCAAGAGGCCGCCCACCAGGGGAACTGCTTCTTACCAAGGAATGGCCTGATCCAGTACGCGGCGAAGCTGCTGGAGTGCGGAGATGAGGAGGCGTTGGCTGACGCCTGCGACGCGCTGCTCCGCCATCGGTGGGCCGTGGCGGAGGAGATGCAGACCGAACCGACAGAAGACGGGCCGGCCGAGCCGACGCAGGCGATCTACCTCCCGCGGCTCTGGCACGCGGAGCGCGGCGTGGCCTTCCATCTGAACCGCATTCGTGCCGCGGAGGCCGCGCTGAAAACGACCGATCAATCGCTGAGCGACTGGTGGCAGGGAGATAGAATGGTCGGCGAGGCCGCCCTCTCCGAGCAGCAGGCCGAGGCGGTGCGGCTGTCGCTCACCGAGAAGGTGGTGGTGCTCACCGGCGGGCCGGGCGTGGGCAAGACCACCGTGACCCGCGCCATCGTGGAGGTGTTCGAGCGCTCCGACTGTCGGGTGCTGCTCGCCAGCCCCACGGGCCGCGCCGCGAAGCGGCTCTCTGAGGTCACCGGACGGCCCGCGAAAACGATTCACCGTCTGCTCGATATTGACCCGAAGACCTGGGAGTTCCGCCGCAATGAAAAGAACCCGCTGGAGGGCGACGTGGTGATCGTGGACGAGTCCTCCATGGTGGACGTGGAGCTGATGCACGCCCTCGTCCGCGCCGTACCCGATCACGCGCGGCTGATCCTGGTCGGCGACGTGGACCAGCTACCTTCCGTGGGGCCCGGTACCGTCCTCGCCGATGTGATTGCCTCGCGGACCGTTCCCGTCGTCCGGCTGACCGAGATCTTCCGCCAGGCCGGGCAGAGCTGGATTGTGCGTGCGGCCCACCGGGTCAATGAGGGCCAGCTGCCG
>CAZUGW010000016.1:0-18110 GCA_964620055.1 uncultured bacterium | reverse complement strand
TAGGACATTTTCGCTCTGCAGTTAGCATGTGACAAAATCGCGTTGCATCTACAGAATGAGGCTTGTGAAACGGCCTCCAAGCTCCTGCCCAACGATCAGACTCTCCCGCCGCGATCGGACTCACCCCGCCACGCGCCTCCCCCTCACCCGCGCGATAAACCATGAGACCACGGCCGCGACGAGGAGTTGTGGCGCCAGGTAGAGGATCGCGGGGAGGCGGAACTCCAGGACCCAGACGAGGGTGGGGACGATCAGCAGGACCGCGGCCCACCTTCGGCTGACGATTCCGAAGCCGCGCAGGGCCGCGAACGCCTCCGCGTAGGCGTAGGCGGGGAGGAGGCAGCCCAGGAGGCAGGCGACGATGACAGGAAGCGGCGGCCACCAGCTCTCGCCTGGTGATCGGTCAGCAGCCGGCTCTGTGGGGCTATCGGAGGGGGTGGACATAGTTTCCCTCGGCCTCCTGTGCTTCGACGTGCAGTATACCACGCGTGATGTGCGGTGTTACCTGTCCGACCAGAGGTCGGACCCACGGGGGGTGGGAGAGAGCTAATCGAACGGTATATACGGCGCCGGGATATGCCAGATGGCATCGAGCAGGGTGAGAATCACGGCGATGGTCATCTCGCCGAGGATGAGGCCGAGGAAGAAGGGGCGCGCTTTGCTGTAACCCCTCAACCCGCCGTAATGGACGACGATGGTCTTGAGCACCCAGGCAATGAAGATGGGGAACCAGTAGACCACCAGCGACCATGACCCGCACATTACGAACCCCAGTGGGTGGAGCGGCCACCAGAAGAACTGCAGGCGCAGGAACGCGAGCAGCGCGGTGAAGGCCGCCCCCAGCAGGAAGCAGGTCGGCGCCCAAAGGTTGAAGCGTTCCTCGCCGGCGAGGAACGCCGCGTGCTCGTTGTAGAAGACCTCGGAGAGCCAGCTATACTGGCCGCTCAGGGCCAAGGCCCCCTGGCGGTAGTTGATCCAGAGCTGGATATAGAACCCGGCCAGCAGCGCGAGCACGATCCCGATCCAGAGGCCCCAGTGGAGAGAGCGCCGGCGCAGGCCCACGCCGTCCGCGATCTTCTGCGAATCCATAATCCCCTGGAGCATCAGCCCGCGCATGTCGCCCGCGAACGGCACCGTGGCATAGATGATGGAGGTGAGATTGCGCGGGCCGTGAGCAGGCCGCCCTCGGAGGTGGCGCGGGTCATCACCAGCGAGATCACCAGCACGTAGACGACCAGTTCCATCAGCGCCAGCCACAGGGCCAGGCCCGCGAGGTAGTACCACACCGCGGCGGCGACGAGGGTGATGATGAGGCCGATGAGCGCGGTGCGATAGCGCATCATCTCCTCCTGCCCGCCGACGCCGCGCACCGCGGAGATCAGAACCGGCCGGGCCAAGTAGAGGAAGTAGCCGGCGAGCACGAAGAAGCCGCCGGCCTCCGCGCTGCACAGGTAGAGACTGGTGTCGGCGTGGCCGGGGCGCTCGAGCGTTTGGCCGAGAAGGAGCAGAATCGCCTCGTGCCCCTTCGCCGCGAAGAGGTAGAAGAACCAGAAGCTGAACAGGATCTCCGCGGGCAGGAGGAAGAAGAACCCGATGGCGGAGAGGGAGAAGTAGGCACGCCAATTCGTCATCGCGCTCAGGGGCGGGCCGGGGAAGAGGGCGCGCTTCAGATCGAACACCAGGTTGATCTGGGGCACGTCGGGGTTGATATTGTGCGCCAGGTTGACGAGGTGAATGATAACCGGAATCGCCGCGCCGAGGTAGAGCAGGCGGTTGCGGTAGAACGGCTCCCCCTCCTCCGCGCGCAGCATCTCCACCGGGAGTTGCGCCAGCGGGAAGCTGATGCGCTCGTGGTCGGACCACTGCGCGCGGAGCAGACTCGCGAGGCACATGAATGCGCCGAACATCAGCAGGATCACTACGAACCAGCGCGCCAGCGGTATGACCCACAGCATCCACGGAATCGGCTCACCGTAGTGCAGGCCCTCGTACATGCCGAGCACGACGGGCTGGAGCGGGCCGCCGTCGGGATTCCACGGGAGGAGTTGGCGCGGGAGATAGGCGAAAAACCCCTCCTGCCATTTGTTCGCGGGGTTGGCGTAGTAGTTGATGCTGGTCATGAGCGCGATCAGGCGGCGGGGCGCGCCGCGGGAGGCGGTCATGGCGGCGAGCAGCATCATGGAGTAGATGATGGCGAGCTCTCCGGCGCGCAAAGCCCAGCGCGGCCGCAGCCGGCGCACCAGACGATTGCCGACGATGAAGAGCACGAACACGCCGAACGCGCCGGGGGGGAACTGGATCACGCCGAGGGCGACGCGCTGGACCACCAGTTCGCCCCAGGAGGTGATGAAGGTCACGAGCACGACGCCGATCGCCCCGACGAGGACGGCGCGCAGGGTCAGCCCCGCGCCGGAGCGGGAGCGGTCGGTGGCGGCGATTGGAGCGTCGCGGGTGAGCTTGGTATCGGCCACAATCGGCCCTCGATCAAGTTGCTCGCTGGAAAGGAGATTCTGCGTGACGCGCGAGGTTGCCTGCTGCGCAGGACAACTCCACACCATACCGAACCATCGCTTCAGTTTGTCGCGCCACCGGGAGGCGAACATGGCGGAGAGATTCAGGCAAGTTCCCTTGCGCCGGCATTTCAACCGCGACGCGAGGCTGCGGAAGGGGTGGGAGGCGAGCGCGGGCGATCTTGCCCAGCACCTCCCTCGCGGGGCGCAGCGGTTCTGGGGCATTCCGTTCACGCTGGGGCCGAAGGACTCGGCGAAGCCCGGACTGATCGCGCTCGATGCGAAGACGAAACCGGTGCGCGTGCGGCTCAGTGGCACGGCAACGCACGTGTGCGTGGTGCACTTCTGCGATGTGCCAAAGGAACGCCACGCGAATCTCGCGGGCGGCGAGCACCTCGCGGACTACGCGCTGATCTACGCCGATGGCTCCGAGCACGTGCAGCCCATCCGGCGGCGGTTCGAGGTCGGGCAGTTCGCACTGACGTGGGGAGAGGGGGCCTTCGCCGCGGTGGGAAGCACGATGCCATTCGTACTGCCCGATGATCCGACGCGCTTGGGTTGGGGTCACCTCCAGACGGGCGTGGGCGGAGGCGGAGGGGGCGCGTTCGCCACCTGGGTCTACGCGCTGGAGAATCCGTGGCCGGAGAAGGAGCTAGCGGTGATTGAGTTTCGGCCGGCGGGAGGTCTCTCCGTCGGCATCCTGGGCCTGACGCTCTACTCCGGGCCGGGGCATCCGCTGCGCCACGTGCCGCGGCGCGTGTATCGCCTGATGCTGCCGGCCGACGAGAAGACGAGGCCGTCGGAGTTGCGCGCGGAACTGGACATGGGCGTGGTCACCGCGGTGTATGCCGCGAGCAAGACCGATGAGAAGTGGCTGCGCGCGGCGGAGGCCGGGCTGGGGACGGCCCGCGAGGACGAGCCGCGGCGCGAGTTTCTGGTCGAGGCCACCGGCGCGCCGGGGGCGATGCTGACGGTGAAGACGGCAAGCGCGGAGCACGCGGTCGCCTTCGGCGAGGTGATCGCGAGGGGCAAGGCCCGCAGCCAGGATGGCCGGGCGCGGGTGGAGGCGGTCTATCCGGGGACGACCTGGGTGCATGTCACGGTGGTGGATGGTGAGACCGGGCAGCCGACGCCGACGCGCGTGCACTTCCGGGGGCCGTACGGGGAGTACATCGCGCCCTACGGGCATCACCAGGATGTCAACGACCGCTGGTTCGAGGACTATGGCGGCGACCTGAAGCTGAACGGCACGAACTACGCCTATGTGCCGGGGCGGTTCCAGATTGACCTGCCGGTGGGCGAGGTGTATGTCGAGTTCACCAAGGGGTTCGAGTACCGCCCGGTGCGCCACAAGCTCACCATCAAGCCGGGCCAGCGCGAGCTGACGCTGCGGATAGACCGCTGGACCAATCTGCGCGACCGCGGCTGGGTGACGGCGGATACGCACGTGCACTTCATCAGCCCGGAGACGGCCTGGCTGGAGGGGCAGGCGGAGGGGCTGAACCTGATCAACCTGCTCGCCTCGCAGTGGGGCAAGCTGTTCACCAATGTCGCCGACATCACCGGCGCGGCCTCGGGGAGCTCGCGCGAGGACACTATCGTGTGGGTGAGCACGGAGAACCGCAATCACCTGCTCGGGCACATCTCCATGCTCGGCACGCACGGCGATCCGGTGTTCCCGATGTGCGATGGCGGCCCCGGCGAGGCCTATCTGGGCGATCCGGAGATGTGGACGCTCACGGACTGGGCCGAGCAGTGCCGGGCGCGCGAGGGAGTGGTGGTGCGTCCCCACTTCCCGTTCCCGGTGTGCGAGGAGCCGGTGTACATCGCGCTGGGACAACTCGATGGAGTAGAGCTGCGCACTTGGTGGCGATACAATCCGAGCACCCTCGATCAGCTCAGTTACTTGGAGTGGTATCGCTATCTGAATTGCGGCTACCGGGTGGCCGCGGTGGGTGGCACAGATAAGATGAGCGCGGGCATGGCCGTAGGCAGCGCGCGCACCTACGCACTTCTCGACCGCGACGACGAGTTCACCTTCGGGAACTGGGGCAAGGCCGTCCGCGCCGGCCGCACCTACACCACCTCCGGGCCGGTGATGGAGTTCCACGTCGAGGGTAAGGGGATCGGCGACGAGATCCGCCTCCCCGCGGGTGGCGGAACGCTGGAGGTGCGGGCCAGCGCGCAGTGCGCCTGGCCCCTGAACCTGCTGGAGATCGTGGTGAATGGCCGCGTGGTGGCGAGCGCGGAAAGCAGGGAGGGCGCGGCAAGGTTGAGCGTGACGCGCAAGGTGAAGCTCACCGGCAGCGCGTGGATCGCGGCGCGGTGCGGCAGCCGGTTCGTGCGACATACGAACTGGGGCGAGCCGATCGGCGCGCACACCTCGCCGGTCTATGTGGTGGTGGATAACCAGGAACTCTTCAGCCCGTCGGACGCGAGCTATATGCTCACGCTGATTGACGGCGGGCTCACCTATCTCGACACGCTGTCCGTGCGGTACGACGAGGAGCGTCATCGGAAGATGAAGGCGGTGTATCAGCGCGCGCAGGCCCTGCTGCACGCGCGAATGCACGCGCACGGACCCGGTCACCATCATCCCTAGAGGCGCCGACCGCCCCTGCCATGCCTGTCACTATCGAGACCTATAGCCGCACCTATCTCGAGGGCCTGACCGCTCTGTACATTGCGGAAACCGCGTTCGAGCCGCACATCGCGCCCTTCACCCCGGAGCGGTTCGTGGAGTTGGTCGAGCGCAAGTCGTATTTCGACCCGACCGGCCTGTTCGTGGCGCGCGAGGGCGGCGAGGTGGTGGGTTGGGTGCACGCCTGCCTCGCGCCCGGCTCCGAGCCCTGGCACGATGGCGAGCAGAAGATCGCGCGTATCCGGATGCTCATCTACCCCGCGACCCGACTCGACGTGGGCCGCGCGCTGGTGACGTCGGCCACGGCCTGGCTGCGCGAGAGAGACCAGGGGCCGCTGGAGGCGATGCACGCCGAGTCGGGCTATCCGTTCTATCGCGGTCTCTGGTTCGGCGGGGAACCGATGGGCGCGGCGAGCTTCCCGCACGTGCAACTCGCCCTCGAGGTGGGGGGCTACAAGCTCGCGCAGACTTCCATCTTCATGACCGCGCAGGTGGACTCGTCTCCGGCCGCGCTCACGCCCGAGGTGAAGGTCGCGTTCGTCGAATCGCCCGCGGAGATGAAGCACGACGGGATGCGCGAATCGTGGATCGGGTTTGCACCCATGCGGACGCGGGCGCTGCTGGAGGGCGAAGAGGTGGGGAGCATCGGCTGGGTGATCTTGCCGCACGTGGCCGAGCGGCTCGGCGCGCCTTGCATGAACATCTACGGGCTCGGGGTGCACGAACAGCATCGCCGCAAGGGCCTCGCGGCCGCGCTCATCTCCCGCGCGCTCGCGCGGGCCTTCGCGCGGGGCGCGCGCTTCGCCTCCGTCGGCACGCAACTCTGGAACGCCCCCGCCCACGCCACCTACGCCAAGTTCGGCTTCCGGCCCCACTGCCTATTGCTCGGGCGGAGGCGCGAGGAGATATGAGATGCCGCGCGTGACCGAGACTCTCTCCCCGCGGGAGCGTGTCCGCCTCGCGCTCGATCACCAGCGCACCGACCGCATTCCCATCGCCATGATCTGCTCCGGCTTCGAGGGTTCGCTGCGGGATAGGCTGGCCACCCACCTCGGGATGGACCCCGAGCTCTACCTTGAGCAGTACGTGGACGTCGCCGTGGTGAACGACGGCTATCGCGGCCTCAGCGCGCAGTATCGCGGCGTCGCGCTGGGCCGCGCGGCCGACGGGAGCTATGAGGACATCTGGGGCGTGTGGCGGCGGCCGGTGTCGTATGGTGAGGGAGTGTACTACGAGATCGAACGCTACCCGCTCGCCGACGTGAAGGACATCGCCGACCTCGGGGAGCACCGCTGGCCGGACCCCGACTGGTGGGACTACTCTGCCCTGCCCGATCTCATCGCGCGGGCCACGGCACGGCGCGACTACGCGCTCTGTATCCTGAGCGGCAACCCCTTCGAGCGCACGTGGTGGGCGCGCGGCTACGAGCGAACGCTGATGGACATGGTGGAGCAGGCCGAGTTGTTCCACGCCATCATGACGCGCGTGACGGACTTCTACATCGAGAGCACGCGCCGCACGCTGGAGGCGGCGGGACAGCAGATCGAACTCGCCTTCACCGGTGACGACATTGCCTGGCAGCAAGGCCTGATGATGTCGGTGAAGATGATCGAAGAACACATCACGCCGCACCACGCGCGCCTCAACCGCGCCATTCACGAGTTCGGGACGAAGGTGGTCTTCCACTCCGACGGCGGCGTGATGGACGCCATCCCCGCGCTGCTGGAGGCGGGCATGGACGTGCTGCAGGCTCTCCAGTTCGACGCCGCGGGCATGGACCCGGCGGTGATGAAGGAGCGCTACGGACACCGACTGTGCTTCGAGGGCGGAGTGAGCGTCCAACACACCCTCCCCTTCGGCTCCGCCGCGGACGTCGAGGCCGAGGTCCGCCACCTCATCCATACCCTCGGCCGGGACGGCGGCTACCTCCTCGGCCCCTCGCACGCCATCCAAGCCGGCACGCCGCCGGAGAATGTCGTGGCGATGTTCGAGACGGCGGTGGGGACGGAGATGTCGTGAAGACGTGTGCATTGCGGTGAGCGTTGCGAGTGAATCTGATCCCCTGTCCGCCAGGACTGCGACGGCTCCCCGCCGAACTTCACGTCCACTCACCACCCGGAGGTCAGCCCATGCCGCGTCAATCGCAGACTAACAAGACCGTTCACCAGCTCAAGATCACGCTGAAGTATGTCCGGCCACCGATCTGGCGCCGCGTGCTCGTGCCGAGCGAGATGCGGCTCTCGGACTCGCATGACGTGATCCAGATCGCGATGGGCTGGGAGGACAGCCATCTCCACCAGTTCGAGGTGGGTGAGACTTACTACGCCCTGCCCGACCCCGAGGAGGACGACTTCTGGGGATCGCGGTCCGAGGACGAGGCGAAGGTGAAGCTGCGAGACGTGGCTCCGCGCGAGAAAGACAAGCTCCGTTACGACTACGACTTCGGAGACGGGTGGGAGCACAGTATCGTGGTCGAGAAGGTGTTGCCGCGCGAGAAGGGGCGACGCTACCCCGTCTGTCTGGCAGGGCGGCGGGCCTGTCCCCCGGAGGATTGCGGCGGACCCCACGGCTACGGGAATCTCCTCGAGGCCCTGCAGGACCCCAAGCATCCAGATCACGAGGACCTGACAGAGTGGATCGGCGGCGAATTCGATTCCGAAGCCTTCGATCTAGAGGCGGTGAACAAGCTGCTCGGCGATCCGGCCGTCCTCAAGGGGCGACGCGAGTGGCGTAAGCTGGGGTGATTGGCAGGGGGGAATCACCCTCCAGCCGGCGCGGTCACAGTTCGCCGAACGGCATCGCCGTCACGTTGGGCGCGAGCGGTAAGCGGACCTCGCCGGGGTGGATGACGTAACCGGCGGCGGCCCGGTCACCGAGGGCGTTCTGGAAGGCCTGAATTCCCGAGGCCATGGGGGGACGAGGCGTGGCTGACAGCTTCGCCTCGATCGGGACGAGCCGGCCGCCGGTCTCGACCACGAGGTCCACTTCCACGCCGGAGGCGGTGCGCCAGAAGTAGACCTGCGGCTCCTCACCGCGATGGGCGATCACCTTCACGATCTCCGACACCACCGCGGTCTCGAAGATGGCGCCGCCCATCGGCCCCGCGGCGGCGTGCTCCGGGTCGCGCAGACCGGCCAGGTAGCACAGAGTGCCGACATCGGTGAAGTACACCTTCGGCATCTTCACGAGGCGCTTGCCGACGTTGGCGAAGTAGGGCCGGACGATCCGCACCTGAAATGAGGCCTCCAGCACGGAGAGCCAAGCTCTCACCGTGTTCGCGGCCACGCCCAGGTCCCGCGCCAACTCGGACAGGTTCAGCAGTTGCCCGCTCCGGGTGGCGAGCAGGCGCAGGAAGCTCTGGAAGAGCGTCAGGTCGCCCACCTGGCGGAGGCCCCGCACGTCCCGCTCGAGGTAGGTCTGGACATAGCTGGCGTGCCACAGCGCGGCGTCGCGGCGGGGGTGCGCGACGAGCTCGGGATACCAGCCGCGCAGGAAGCTGCGCCACAACTCGCGGTACGCTATCGCCGGCGCGGGTGCGCGAACGCGGGCCGACTCCCAGGGCAGCGCGGCCTCGGGGCGGCCGAGGGCCTCGACTTGCGATATGGGCAGGAGCCGCAGCATCGCCGCCCGGCCGGCGAGCGTCTCGGTCACTCGCTCCATCAGCAACAGGTTCTGGGAGCCGGTGAGGAGGAACTGACCGGGCCGCGCCCGATGCGCGTCCACGTGCTCCTTGATGTACGGCAGCAGGTCGGGCGCGTAATGAACCTCGTCGAAGATGACGGGGGCCGGGTTCAGGGCGAGAAAGCCGCGCGGATCGGAGGCCGCGGCGGCGCGCACGTCCGGCGGCTCCAGGGAGACGTAGCCGTGGGTGGCGCCGAAGACGCGGCGCAACAAGGTAGTCTTGCCTGACTGGCGCGGCCCCGTGAGCACGACGGCGGGGAACTCCCGCGCGGCGCGCCGCAGCACCGGCTCCAAGGATCTGACAATGTAGGAGGTGCTCATAGGCTTGATTATACCATGCAAATCCGCATTTGAAATGCGAATTTGCACGGACCCCGCAAGTCCTCTCACGCGAGATCGCCGCCTCATCCGGGGCGAGGAGTAGGGTATAACCCGCCTCCGGGGAATACTGATCTTGAGTGAGGTCCCATGCTGGTCGCCTCCTTTGAGATCATCCACGTCCTCCCCTGTTTGGCGGACTCCCGCAAGATCCGGTTCCACGCCCGGCCCTCGGCCGAGCTCGCGCCGGTATTGCCGTATCTCAACGCGGTCGTACCCAAAGCGGTCTATCATCACGCCACCCCCGCGCTGACGTTCACGCGGGAGCACCGCATCATCTGCCTCCAGCCCCTTCAGGTGACCGGGGCGAAGGTGGATGACCTCGACGACGCGCGGGCCATCCTCGACGACTTGCGCGCGCTGGTCAACGACACGTGGGAGCGAAGGGGCGAGATCACTCCGTCCTATGACCGCCGAGAAAGGCTGACGCCAGTCCCGATCTACAATCTCCTTCCGAAGACGAACTGCCGCGCGTGCGGCCTCGCCACGTGTCTCGCCTTCGCGGTGGAACTCGCGGCCGAGCGGGTCAGTGTGTTGCGCTGCACCCCCCTCTTCGAGGCCGCCCACCAGGAGAAGCGGCAGCTTCTCCTCGATCTGCTGGCCAATGCAGGGTATGAGGTTCCGAGCGCGTTCCGCGTGCCCCAGCCCGGGTAGGCCTCCCCCCTTTCCTCCCCTGCGCCGCAAAACCCGCTTGCGAGGCCGTCTGGGGTCTTGCATTTCGCGGCTATCTGTGGTATTAATCACAAAGTACGACGAGCAGTGGTCCTAGACCTGTGTTTGGCGGTCCAAGAGACCCTATTTGGCTCGCTTTGAGATTAATCGCGAGTCGTTTTCCCAGCTAAACTGACTTAACGGCTCGGAATTGTAGGGTATTTGTGCAATAAGGCACGAAAGGCCTGGAGCACCATACGGCGAGACCGGGAGTGACTATGAGCATCAAACAGATTGACGAGTCGCAACTCACCGCGTGGGTGGACGCCTTGATCGCGAAGCACTGGCTGTTCGGGATCCAGGCGAAAGGCGCGCGGTTCACCTTCGCCCCCCTGACGAAAGCGGCGGACCTGCGCCTGGACTACGACGTGTCCATGCTCCCTCCGAAGAAGCTGTTCCAGCCGTTGATGGAGACCCTCCTGAAGTTCACCAAAGGCGATGGCGCGTACGAGCCGGTGGTGGAGGAGGAGCAGTTCGTGCTCTTCGGCGTCCATCCCTATGACGTGGTGGCGATCAAGCAGATGGATACCATCTTCTCCGCCGACACGCCGGACGTCCACTATCAGACTCGTCGCGCCAACGCCACCATCGTCGCCTGCGACATCCAGACCGCCTCGGACAACATCTTCGCCTCGTGCATGGGCACGGCCACAGTGCAGGACGGGTTCGACATCCTGCTCACCAAGGTCGGGGACAAGTACGTGGTGGACTCCCGCACCGAGAAGGGCGAGGCGCTGCTGGCCGACTTGGTCGGCGCGGAGGACGCGAGTGAGTTGCTCCTGGCCCGGCGCGAGCAACTCTGGGAGGATGCGCAGCGGCTGTACGTCAGGCACAAGCTCAACGTCCAGCCCCAGGACCTGCCTCGGCTGATGGGGGAGGGCTCCTACGAGCACCCCGTCTGGGACGAGCGGGCCGCGCTGTGCTTCTCCTGCGGCTCCTGCACGCTGGTCTGCCCCACCTGCTACTGTTTCGACGTGGCGGACCACGTCTCGTGGGACATGAACAGCGGCGAGCGCCAGCGCATGTGGGACTCCTGTCAGCTCCGCGGGTTCGCGGAAGTGGCCGGGGGCCACAACTTCCGCAAGCACCGGGAGGAGCGCTATCGGCACCGCTTCTACCGCAAAGCGAAGCACCTCTTCGATCGCATGGGGCATATCGCGTGCGTCGGCTGCGGCCGCTGCATCACGGCCTGCCCGGCGAAGATCGCCAATCCCGTGGAAGTCTATAACACTTTGGCGGAGGACAGATAATGGCTTGTCAGCATACCGCACAACCTGAAGCCAGCGTGTACGTTCCGGAGCCCGCCACCCTGGTCAGGTCCGCGACCATGACCGCGCACGAGCGCCTGCTCGAGCTCCGCTTGGACTGCGACAAGGACTTGGGGCACCTGCCGGGCCAGTTCGTCCAAATCTCCCTCCCGGGCATCGGCGAGGCCCCGATCTCCATCTCCTCTTCGCCTGACTCCCAGGGGTCCTTCGAGTTGGTCGTGCGCAAAGTAGGTCGCGTCACCTCCGCACTGCACGCGCTCGCCGACGGCGACAAGATCGGCGTGCGCGGCCCCTTCGGAACCACCTTCCCGGTCGCGGGCGAACTGCTCGGCAAAGACCTCCTGTTCATCTGCGGCGGCATCGGCCTGGTGCCGGTGCGCTCGGCCATCCAGTACGTGCTGAACCACCGCGAGGACTACGGCCGCGTCACCATTCTCTACGGGGCCAAGACCCCGGCTGAGATGCTGTTCGCCGACGAGGTCGCGGCCTGGGGGGCCCGCGACGACGTCACCCTCCTGGAGACGGTGGACCGCGCGGAGGGGGACTGGAAGAAGAACGTCGGCGTGATCACCACCCTCATCCCCAAGGTCCAGGTGGACCCGGTCAAGACCCACGTGGTGATCTGCGGACCGCCTATCATGTACAAGTTCGTGATCATGAGCCTCGCCGTGATGGGCGTCCCGGACGATCACGTCTACGTCTCCCTGGAGCGCCGCATGAAGTGCGGCGTGGGCAAGTGCGGGCACTGCCAGATCAACGGTCTCTATACCTGCTTGGACGGCCCCGTCTTCAAGTACCACGGGGTCAAAGACTCGCCGGAGGCAATCTAAGTGGCCAAACCGAGAGTAGCGATTTTCGATTTCGCCTGTTGTGAAGGCTGCCAACTCCAGATCGTCAACCTGGAGGAGGAACTGGTTTCCCTGCTCTCCCTGATCGAGCCCGTCGAATGGCGGGAGGCGATGTCGGAGAAGAGCGACAGCTACGACATCGCCATCGTCGAGGGCTCCATCACCCGCCCCGAGGACGAGCAACGCCTGCGTGTGATCCGGGACCGGGCCAAGATCCTGATCGCGCTGGGCGCCTGCGCCACCCTGGGCGGGATCAACAAGCTGAAGAACAACTTCGAGAGCCTGGAGGAGGTGCAGCGCGCGGTCTACGGCGACTCGGCCCGGATGCCGCATCTCGCCACCGAGCCCACCAAGGCGCTGGACGAAGTGGTGAAGGTGGACTACAAGATCCACGGCTGCCCCATCAACGCCAAGGAGTTCAGCGCCATCGTGCGCTCGCTCTTGCTCGGCGTCGAGCCGACGATCCCGAACCACCCCGTCTGCGTCGAGTGCCGAATGCGGGAGAACCCCTGCCGCTTCGAATACGGCGAGATCTGTCTGGGGCCCGTCATCCGCGCCGGCTGCAACGCCCCCTGCCCGTCGGCCGGGTTCTACTGCTACGGCTGCCGCGGGATGATCGAGGACCCGAACCTCAACGCCGCCAAGGACGTGATGGCGAAATACCGCAAGACCGTCGAGGACCTGCGCAGCCGGCTGCTGCTCTTCAACAGCAAACAGGAGCACGCGAATGTCTAAGCTCGCGACCGCCGTAGATATCAACGTTCATCACCTCACCCGCATCGAGGGCCACGGGAATATCCGCGTGCGGGCCGAGGACGGAGCCGTCCTCCAGGCCGAATGGCAAGTGCCGGAGGCCCCGCGCTTTTTCGAGGCCATGGTCCGCGGGCGCCGCTGGGACGAGATGCAGCCCATCACCTGCCGCATCTGCGGCATCTGCTCCGTCTCCCACTCCCTCGCCTCCCTGAAGGCCACCGAGGACGCGATGGAGATCGCCATCTCCCCGCAGACCGACAAGCTCCGCCAGCTCGTGATGTACGGCGAGATGATCGAGAGCCACGTGCTGCACGTCGGCTATCTGGTCGCCCCCGACCTCCTCGGCGTCAAGTCGGTGGTGCCGCTGGTGGCCTCGCACCCCGATCTCGTGAAGGTGGTGATCCGCCTCCACAAACTCGGCAACGACATCATGGAGTTGCTGGGCGGCCGTCGCACTCACCCCGTGGCCCTGCGCCCCGGCGGCTTCGGCAAGCTCCCCACGGAGAGCGAACTGCGGCAGGTCAAGCAGTGGCTGACGGACGAGATCCCCGACCTCAAGACCCTGGTCTCGGCCGTGCTCAGTCTGGCCGAGAAGGTCCCGGCCTTCGACCGGCCCACGGAGTACGTCGCCTTGACCGAGCCGGACGAGTATCCCTTCATCCACGGCACTATCGGCAGCACCGATACCACGCGGCCCGTCTCCGTGCAGCAGTTCAAGTCCGTGGTGAATGAGTACGTCACCCCGCAGTCCACCGCGAAGTGGGCGAAGTGGCACCGTGATTCCTACGCGGTCGGCGCGCTGGCTCGGTACAACCTCAATGCCGAGTATCTGATGCCGATCGCGGTGGAGACCGCGCGGTCCTTCGGGCTCACCCGCGGCTGCACCAACCCGTACATGAATAGCGTGGCCCAGGTGGTGGAGACCGCGCAGTGCTTCGAGCACGCGCTGCAGTTGCTGGATGAACTGCTCAGCGTCGGGATCAAGCCCGAGACCCCGCACGTGAAGCCCAAGGCCGGCTGGGGCGTGGGCGCGGTGGAGGCCCCGCGGGGCCTCCTCTTCCACAACTACGCCTTCGACGAGAACGGCCTCTGCACTGGGGCCAACCTGGTCATCCCGACTAACCAGAACCACGGGAATATCCAGCGCGACATCGAGGCCCTGGTCCCGCAGGTGATTGACCGGCCCCAGGACGACATCCGCCTGCTGCTCGAGATGCTGGTCCGGTCCTACGACCCCTGTGTCTCGTGTTCGACGCACTTCCTCGACGTCGAGTTCGTGTAAGAGGCACGCGCTTCATGGCGTCGTAAGTGTGGGGGCACGGCATGCCGTGCCCCTACGATCATGTGGGCACTCCGATGAAACACGTCGTGGTGATAGGCCTGGGCAATCCGCTGATGGGAGATGAGGGGATCGGCAACCGCCTCGTCGCCGAACTCACGGCCCTGGCCGACCGGTACTCTGAGACCGAGTTCCTCGACCTCGGGACCAGCGGCATGGCCGTGCTGCACGCGCTCGCCGGCCGGCGCAAGGCGATCCTCATTGACTGCGCCTTCATGGGCGAGCCCCCCGGCACGCTACGCCGCTTCACCCCCGACGAGGTCCGCTCCGGCAAGGTTGCGCGCGGCTTCACCATGCACGAAGGCGACCTGATGCAGTTTCTCCAGCTCGCCCGCGCCGTTGGCGACGCGCCGGAGGAGATCATCATCTTCGGCATTGAGCCAGAGAGGGTATCGCCGGGGGCGGGGTTGTCGGAGGCACTGGAAGCGCGGGTGGGGGAGTACGTGGAGGCGGTGACAGCCGAGTTACGTTAGACTACCTCCATCATCGTCATCGGGTGCCACCCGTCGGCCCGCACGTCCTCGATGGCGAACTTGACCTTCGCCTGATTCGTCCCCGGGTCTACGATCCCGACGTCTGCCTTCACCGAACCCTTGCGCAGGAACGCGGGGAAAGTGACGGTGTCCTCGAACCACACCACGCCAGGCATCCAGGTGCGAATGTCCTGCTTGGAGCGGACGATCTCCTCCTTGCCATTCTGCCGGAAGCGATAGGCGAAACGGTACGGGCGGTAGATCGGCGCGACGCCCATGTTGTCCAGGTTCACCGGGACCTTGAACCGCTGGCCCGGCTTCGCCTCCATCGGTAGGATCATCTGCCGGAGCACGAAGCGATATCCCATGCGGTTGTCGAAGTCGGCCATCTTCTCCGCGATCTCCTCCGGGATATAGCACGACTTCGGCATGAACACTGAGACGTGGTACTTGAGGGCCTGCGCGATGATCCAGTCCACGTCCCAGCCGTGCTCCCACCAGTAGCCCACGGTCCAGCACGTCTCGAACGTGACCGGCGCGGTTTTCCACGCCTCGGCCACGCCGTTGCGAACCACCTCCATCGGATAGGCGTCGTACATGTGATTCCAGTTCAGCCCGTCCGGCACCTGGCCGCGACCATCAGTGCGCATGTCGCCCAGGCAGTCCGCCCGCCAGCCGATGGCGCGCTTCTGCTTCGCCGCATACGCGCACCCGTGCGTGCCGAGCATGGAGAGGAGCTGCGTCTTCTTGAAACTCCGCAGGTAGATCTCCACGAACTTCGCCGCCGTCGCGGGCGTGGTATTACCTCCCGCCTCTCCCCACGGCCCGGCGTAGGCGATGTCGAAGCTCTCCAGGTTGGGATGGCCGTCGAATCGCTCGCCCGCGGCCCGGATGAACTCGCCCCAGTGCTTGAGATAGGCAGGGTGGTTCGCATCCGGCTCGCGGAAGCCGTAAGTGGTGGGCTTGCGCTGGCGCACTCCGCCCGATTCCCAGAACCACTCCGGGAGATCGTCACTCGCGTAGGGCTGGAGGCGGAGTTGCAGCGTCTGCCCGCGCTGCTCCGCCGCCGTGAGCGCGCCCTCGACGATATCCCAGCGGCGCTTCCCTTTCTCCGGCTCCAGCACCGACCAGATCCACCGGCAGTAGGCCATCGTGGTATCGGGGTAGCGGTCGTTCTTGAACTTGCCGCGCGGGGGCTTGAACTCCAGGGGTGCGACGCGGTCGTTCCAGCGGTTGCCCTCATAGAGCGGATCGCCGTTGAACCGCTGGAACGTGGTGGTTCCCTTATGGGGATTGAGGACGTAGTCTCGCTTCTCGCGGGGTCGCACCCGCTGGAGGGTCTGACTCGCGCTGAATCCCTTGCGCCAGGCTGCGCAGGGCTTCGTCTTCCGTTCCGTCAGGGCCACGATGCACTCTCCTCTCGCCGGCAGTCGCGCCTACGGTTCCTCGCCGGAGGGGAATGTCCTGCGCCTTGCTCTCTGTGGTGTAACTCTCAAGATGCGCCGATCTTGTAACTGTAGAATGCTACAGGGTAAGGCGGGACTCGAGAGGCGAGAGCGTGAGGAATTGCAGACGAGAAGCAGTGGCGCTGACGCGGCGGATCGTGGACACCGCGCTGAAGGAGAGGAATGGGCCAGTGTCCCCGGCTCACGTCCTCGCCCCCTAACCCTTCCCCCAAAAAACCGGCGCCTCAGCGGAGGCGGTCGCCGAGGCGCCTGATGGTGGGGGTTGCGGTCCCCATCACAGCGGCTCTCCAGGAGAGAGCCACTACTACATCCGCTCTCCGTGGAGAGCGCACCTATATGTACCCTATCCCGCCCCCAGATTCATAAATCTCTGCCCGCACAAGTGCGCGCGGGAGGCGACACTCCCGGCCGGCTACTCCGGCAGGGACCTCTCGTGGGGGATCCACCAGGCCAATCCTATCCCCACTATGACGAAAAACCAGTACAGCACCCCCATTCCCATGAGATACCGCGGGAACGTGCTGAGGGCGGCGCTGACGGGGCTGCTGAAGTCCGTCGCGCCCAGGTCCTTGAACGCCTCCATCCGCAGCGCGACCAGGAAAAAGGCCGCGATGCAGCCCACGATGGTGGTAATCGAGGCCAGGGTTTGGAGCTTGTCGCCCCGCTTACCGCCCGTGCCCGCCACAATCGCATACCCGACCGCCGCCCCGATTAGCACCGGGCCGAAATGGAGCGAGTATTCGGTCCACACCGCGAGTTGGGACCAGAACACCGCCACCAGCGCGGCCGCGCCCGCCCCCGAGAGCACCGCCAACGGGTAGCTGATGTTCCTCGTCTCGGACTCGTACTGCCCCGCCAGCCGCTGGTGGATGTTCGCCATACAGGAGCGGCAATACGATCTGCCCTCTACCTTGGTCTCGCAGTCCACACAGATGAACTCGCGGCAGCGATAGCACTGGTACGGAGCATCTACGCCGGGATGACGCGCACAGTCCATGTCTACCTCACCACTTCGGGGCGGAATCGCGCCACCCCCATGGCGTCCACCCTACTGGGCGGTATTCTAGCCTGTCTAGCAACCGGAGGTCAAGCGGTTTTGGGGGCGAGGGGCCGGGGGCCAGGGGCCAGGGGATCGAGATTGGGGGCGTCTTTAGAGACTCTAACATAACCTCATCTGTAGGACGTTGTGAGTGATGAGTGCCGCGCCAAGTACGAGGAAAGCAGAGTGGATATCAGCGCGACGCTCCCAGCGGATGCGAAGGCGACGAAAGTGATGCAGCCAGGCGATAGTGCGCTCAATCACCCACCGGGTCGTTCCCAGCCCGCTGCCGTGGGGCGTGCCGCGCTTGGCCAACAAAGGCTGGATGCCGTGCTGGCGCAGCCACACCCGGTGCTCCTGCGAGTCGTAGCCCCGGTCGGCCTGCACGATCTCGGGCCGGCGGCGAGGACGTCCCCGCGGGCCCCGCAGTGGGGGAATCGCCTCCACCAACACCTGCAGCTGCGTCACGTCATTCACGTTCGCGGCGGTCAGGCGCACCGCCAAGGGAGTCCCCTGTCCATCCGAAATCACGTGATGTTTGCTGCCTTTTCTGGCTCTGTCTGTGGGATTGGGGCCCGTGTGTGCCCCCCCAAAACCGCGCGTACTGAACTGGAGTCCAGCACCGCCCGGGACCAGTCGATCTGCCCGGCCTCCTGGAGCTTCTCGAGCAGCACCCGATGCAGCTTCTCCCACACCCCGGCCGCCTGCCACTCCGCCAGCCGGCGCCAGCAGGTCATCCCGCACCCACATCCCATCTCCTGGGGCAGCATCTCCCAGGGGATCCCCGAGCGCAGCACGAAAAGGATGCCCGTGAAGGCGGCTCGGTCCGGCACCCTGGGCCGGCCTCCCTCGGGCTTGGGCGGCTCTGGCGGGAGCAGTGGCGCGAGCAGTTCCCAGAGTGCGTCGCTCACCAGCGGTTTGGCCATCGGCATTCCCTCTACTCTGGAATGCCTCCGATGCGACTGTCATTCCAATCCCCTCACAGGGTTTTGTTAGAATTTCT
>CAZUGW010000015.1:14992-19309 GCA_964620055.1 uncultured bacterium | reverse complement strand
TGCGCGGCGGAACTGGGCCTGGGCGTGATGCTGTGGGCTAAGCTCGGGCCGTCGCTCGCGGGGCGAGTAATCGAGCAGCGCGTGCCCTGGATTCCTCAGTTCGGGATCAGCTATCACCTCGCGCTGGACGGGCTGAGCCTGCTGCTGATCCTGCTCACCGGCCTGCTCGGCATGGTGGCGGTGCTGTGCTCGTGGCGGGAGGTCACCCGCGGCGTGGGGGCATTTCACTTCACGTTGCTCTCCGTGCTCGCGGGGGTGGCGGGGGTGTTCCTGGCCCGCGACCTGGTGCTCTTCTACCTTTTCTGGGAACTGATGCTGATTCCGATGTACTTCCTGATCGGCGTGTGGGGGCATGAGCGGCGGGTGTACGCGGCGATCAAGTTCTTCCTCTTCACCTTCATCAGCAGCGTGCTCATGCTCGCCGCCATTCTGGCCCTGGCCTTCCTGCACTTGCGCGACACCTCGGTGCTCACCTTCGACGCGCCGGCCTTGCTCGCCACGCCATTGCCCGCGAACACGGCGATGTGGCTGATGCTCGGCTTTTTCGTCGCCTTCGCGGTGAAACTCCCCGTCGTCCCGCTCCACACGTGGCTGGCCGACGCGCACACGGAAGCGCCCACCGGAGGCAGCGTGGTGCTGGCGGGCCTTCTGCTGAAGACGGGGGCCTACGGGATGCTGCGCTTCGCGATCCCGCTCTTTCCCGACGCCAGCGCGGCCTTCGTCCCCATGGCCTGCGGCCTGGGACTGCTCGGGATCTTATACGGCGCGCTGCTCTCCTTCGCACAGAACGATTTCAAGCGACTGGTCGCGTTCAGCAGCATCAGCCACATGGGCTTCGTGCTGCTCGGGATCTACGCCGGGAACGAGCTGGCGCGGCAGGGCGCGGTGATGCAGATCATCGCCCACGGCGCAGGGACGGGCGCGCTGTTCGTGCTCGCCGGGATCGTGCAAGAGCGATGCGGCACGCGGGAACTGGGCCGCATGGGAGGCCTGTGGCAGACCGCACCGCGTTTGGGCGGCTTCACGCTGTTCTTCGCGGTGGCCGCGTTCGGGCTGCCAGGACTGGCGAGCTTCATCGGCGAGTTCCTGGTGCTGCTCGGGGCCTACCTGGTCAACCCGGTGTGGGGCATAGTCGGCGCGGTGGGGTTCGTGCTGTCGCTGATCTACGCGCTGCGGCTGGTGCAGGAGTCCGTGCAGGGCCCGAATCAGGCGGGCTGGCGAATCTCCGACCTCACCGCGCGCGAGATAATCACCCTCGGCGCGCTGGCCCTGGTGTTGCTCTGGCTCGGCTTCTACCCCCGGCCGGTGTTCGATCTCAATTCGGGGACGACTACCGAACTAGCCTCGGGGAGGTTCCATGAACTCCCTTGACCTCACCGCGCTGCTCCCCCACCTGATCGTCGCTTACGGCGCGGTGGCACTGCTCGTGATCGGGGCCTACTGGCGCAACCACGCGGCCATCGCGACGCTGGCACTGGTCGTGTTCGCGGCGGCCTTCGCGGCGATTCCGTTCGCCGTGCCGCTCGCGCCGCGGCAGATCACGCCGCTGCTGCGCGTGGACGCGCTCTCCCTGTTCTACACCGCGCTGTTCCTCCTCGGCGGCTTCGCCCTCGCGGTGTTCGCGAGCGACTATCTGGAGGACGCGCCGAGCGGGCAGGAGCGGTTCTACGCGCTGCTGCTCTTCGCCGTGCTGGGGATGCTCGTGCTGGCGTCGAGCGTCCACTTCGCCTCTTTCTTCCTGGGGGTGCAGACGCTCAGCGTCTCACTCTACGGTCTGATCGGGTTCACCCTGCGGCGGCGGACGTCGCTGGAGGCAAGCCTGAAGTACGTGATCCTCGGCGGGGCGGCGCTGTCGTTTCTGCTGTTCGGGATCGCGCTGATCTACGCCGAGTTCGGTACCATGGAGTTCGACGCGTTGCGCGCGCAGATCGGCGGGGCGGGCCTGCCCGCGCTCGCGCTCTTCGGCCTCGGGTTGATCGTGGTCGCGTTCTCGTTCAAGCTCGCGCTCGCGCCGTTCCACACCTGGGCGCCGGATGTCTACCAGGGCGCGCCCGCGCCGGTGACCGCGCTCCTCGCCACCGGCTCGAAGGCGGGGATGTTCGTGCTGCTCCTCCGGTTCGTCTCGCTCCTCCCGCTGCACCGGGGCGAGTCGCTCTTCACGCTGTTCGTCACGCTCTCTATCGCCACCATGTTCGTGGGCAATCTGCTCGCCCTGCTCCAGCGAAACCTCAAGCGCATGCTCGCCTGCTCCTCCATCGCCCACATGGGCTACCTGCTCATCCCGTTGTTGGCCGGCGGGACGGCGGGAGCGGCCGCGCTCTCCTTCTACTTCATCTCCTACTTCCTCACCACTCTCGCCGCCTTCGGCGTGATCGCCGCCCTCTCCCACGAGGGTGAGGAGGTGGAGGACCTGGACGACTACCGCGGGCTGGCCGCGCGGCGGCCGGGGCTGGCCGCGGTCTTGGCCCTGGCCATGCTCTCGCTCGCGGGCGTCCCGCTCACCGTGGGGTTCATGGCCAAGTTCTATCTCTTCGCGGCCGCCGCGCAGGCCGGGCTGTGGGGGCTACTCATCATCGGCCTGCTGAACAGCGGGATCGCGGCCTACTACTACTTGCAGGTGCTGGTGGCGCTCTACCTCCGGCCGCCGCGACCGGAAACCACCTGGCGCCAACCCAGGCCGGCCTCCGCCGCGGCGCTCGCCGCGCTCAGCCTCGCCGTGATCTTCTTCGGGGTATACCCGGGGCCGCTGATTGCCAGCGCCCAACGCATGGCCCGGCAGTGGCTGGGGCAGCGGACGCGACCGCCGGCCACGCAGGTGGCGGGACGGCCCCGGTAGCTATTTCTCCGCCAGCGCTTCCAGCAGCGCCCTCCCCACTTGCCCCAGCGACTCGGACGAGCACTTGTCCGGCGTGTCCGCGGTGGTGTGCCAGGAGGGGTAGGTGAAGTCTATGATGTCCACGCAGGGGATTCCACGCGCGAGCAGGGGAACGTGGTCGTCCAGGATGGACTCCCCGCGCTCGGGCACGAAGGCCGTGGACCCGGCGCGGGCGGCGGCGGCCCAGACCCGCGCCACCACCTGCGGGGCGCGTGCCAGCGAGATCGCCTCCTGTGGCAGGCGCAGGTCCCGGTCTCCCACCATGTCGAGCAAGGCCGCCCAGTCCGGCGGGCGGCCCGCGTACTGCCGGGCGAAGTACCGCGACCCGAGGAACATGCCGTCCACGTCGCGGCCGTAGTCCTCGCCATCGAGGAGTACCAGCGTGACGCGCTGCCGCGGCTGATGCACCTTCATTGCACGCGCTATTTCCAGCAGCACGGCCACTCCCGAGGCCCCGTCGTTCGCGCCCAAGATGGGCTGGTTGCGCTTCGCGGGGTCGGGGTCGCACTCGGCCCGCGGGCGGGTATCCCAGTGCGCGCAGAGCAAGACGTCTCCCTTGCCCTTCGGGTTGAAGGTGGCGATGATGTTCGTGAGATGAAGCGTGGCCCCGTTCACCGTCGTGGTGAAGCGCTGTCGCGTCACAGAGTGCGCGAGCGGCTTGAGTTGTGCGACCAACCAATCCGCGCACCGCCCATGCGTGGGCGTGCCGGGGACGCGGGGACCGAAGTCACACTGCTTGACGAGGTCGCGGTAGGCGCGGTCGGAGTCGAACTCCCGTTGCTTCGCGGCGCTGTGCGCGGGAACCGCGAGTGCGAGCATGAGCAGAAGCAGGAGAAGGCGGAGCCTGGTCATGTTTCGGCACGAAGCTGCTTGATCCCCGTCTCCGGACTCGCCACCCTCCGCAGCCGCACTCCCTCCAACCGCGCGAGCGCGATCTCCGCGAGGTAGAGCACCCGGCAGCCCGGCTCCAAGTGCCCCATGTAGGTCTGCTCCTTGATGGAGATGCAGGTGTGCAAGTGCGGCGTGTAGTCGGCGATCAGGCCTTGCACGCTGAGCAGTTCGATGGGGCCGTCGTACTGCACGAACTGGTCAATGGAGGGATAACCGGTGTGAGTGATGTGGTGCAGGCAGGCCTGGTCGAGGGTGCCGATGCCGGAGAGGACGATGCCGGTGTGCAGGTCCCGCTCCTTCGCCAGCGCCTCGATGGCGCCGAGCACGTCCTCGCCCTGGTCCAGGCGCAACGCGATCACCTCGCCCAACCGTCCGCCGGGGAAGACCTCCATGCCGCGCCTCCTATTGCACGCTCTCATCCAGTGGACGACCCAGGGACTCGTACAGCGCGCGCCGGCCGCGCTTGTCCGCCTCCAACTCGCCCCTGGCGCAACGCGCCACCTCGGCCGCGATGTCCTGGGGGACTACGATCACGCCGTCGTCATCCGCCA
>CAZUGW010000015.1:2006-14982 GCA_964620055.1 uncultured bacterium | reverse complement strand
CGCGAAGAGCGGGATTACCATCGACGTCACGTCTTCACCCGGGCTCTCGATGCAGGTGCGCGCAACGCGGGCGCGGGGGGTGAAGGGGTTCCCGGTGGTCGCGGACGGCGAGATCTCGAGCGCGGTGGCGATCGCCACCCTCGATGGGAGTGCTGCGTACGTCGCGACCGGGCGGGAGATCCGGGCGTATCCACTCCCGGGCGCGACCTTCACCCCGCCGAGGTTGACGACCTGGTTCAGCGACTCGAACTCCAGCCGCCCGATCACCGTGGTGCGCGCCCGATGCCGACACCATACCGCGCAACGCTGCAAGGCCACCTCCGCCGTGTCGCGGCACCCGCCGTCAATCGCCACTCCGGTCACGCCCTTCGCCACCGCCCCCAGGCCCACGTTCGAGCCCCAGAACCCGACCTCCAGGCCGCTGAGATCCAGTACCAGGAAATCGCCCGGCTGCAGGATATCCAGGAACGGATATTGGCACTTCCCCCCGTACCAGCGCCCGGAGTACTCGGCGTACTCCTCGGGGGTCATCTGGGGCACGATCTCGTTCGTGGCGACATACCGCGCCGTCACCGCGCGCCCGCACGCCAGCGCCCCCAACCAGAGGGGCCGGAGGGCGCGGTCCACCAGCCCCACGTCTCTGCGCCCGACCGCGTCCAGGCCGTCCGATACGTCGGCCACGCGCAAACCCTGGTAAAGCTCGAGGAGTTTCCCGTCCCGCTGGCTCATGGCGACCTCCGAAGATTGCTGGAGGTGGGTTCTGCGAAGGAGGCCAGGCCCCTGCACGCCAGCGGCCCGCTCACGCCCCCCGGAAGGCCACGAACATCACGATCAGCAGCAGCGCGCCGAGCACCACATACGTCCAAGCCTGGTCGAAGAGGCCGGGGCGTTTGTATTGCGTGAGGGAGACGCCGCACTGCTGGCACTTGAAGCGCGAGTACGGGTTGGAGGCGCCGCAGCGGGGGCACTTGAGGCCCGTGCGCGCGGGCTGGAGACCGGCGCGCTCGTAGAGATGCTCGGAGGTGCTGCCCAGCTTGATGGGGATCATCGCGTTGCAGACACGGCACCGGGTCGCCCCCTCCAGGTTCTGCGACTCGCACTTCGGACAGCTTGCCATCCCTAACTCGCGCCTCCGCGACTATCCTTGCTGACAGTTTGCTGCTCGCGCCATAGGCGCAACTCTACGGCTGATCGGCCTGACTTCCCGCGGCGGATCCCCTCTCGGCGCCAGCCTACCCAGCCTGCCTCCCTGGCGGGAGGCGAGTGATGACGTATACTACACCCGCGGGAGTTCTCCTTCCCGCAGAGCTAGTGCGTCGAACAGGAAATGCACGGATCATAGGCCCGCACCAGCATCTCCAGCTTGAGCCTGATCTCGTCCTCAGGTTGACCAGCGATCTGAGGCAGGTAGGCGCGTAGGTCGGCGTTGATATTCGCCAGATTCTGGTTGGTCGGGATGATGCAGTTCGCCGCGGTGCAGCGGCCGCGCTCGTCATACGTGTAGTCGTGGATCAGCAGTCCCCGCGGCGCCTCCACCACGCCCACGCCGCGGCCCGCGCGGGGCGTGATCTCCGGCTCCCACTGCGGCTCTATCCCCCGCGCCAGGAGCGCGTCAATCAGCGCAATGCTATCCTCGGCGCAATGCACCAATTCCACCACCTGGGCCACGGTGATCAGGAACGGGTTGTGACACGGGACACGCAGGCCCAGCGCCTCCGCGGCCTGCTGCGCCTCCGGGCGAAGCTGCCGCCAGTTGTTGTTCACCCGCGCCAGCGCGCCGACCATGTAGGTGTCGCGGTTCCACTGTGCGTGCTTCGCGGACGTGCCCGCGACCACGAACTCGTGGATCGCGGTAAGGTAGTCCTGCGCAGCGATCACGCTCCCCTCGCTTGACATGATCTCCCCGCCGTAGAAGCTGTAGTGGTCGTGGCGGTGCAGAGAGACGTACTCAGTGGGCCGCTCAAACTCCGGGATCGCGAGCCCGCGATAGAGGTCCACCGTCGCCTCCAGGTCGGGCCGCAGCGCGACCAGCCGCGCTCGCATCCGCTCCAGGTCCCAGGGCTTCGGCGCTTCGGTGAACCCGCCCGGCACGGCCGAGACGGGGTGAGTGTGCCGGCCCACCACGGCCTCGCCGAGGTCGTAACCGGTCTTCTTCACGCGGAAAGCCAGCTTGACCAGGTCCGGGTTGGCCTGCACGAGCGGGAACACGCTGGGCAACCCCAGGAAGTCCGGCGCGGCGAGGAAGTAGACGTGCAGCGCGTGGCTGGAGATCACCTCCGCGTCCATGATCAGCCGGCGCAGGAGCGCGGTCTGCTCCGAGACCTCGATCCCGAGCGCGCGCTCCGAGGCCTGCAGCGACGCGCAGGAGTGGCTGATAGCGCAGATGCCGCAGATGCGGCTGGCGATGTGGGCCACCTCCTCCGCGTCGTGCCCGCGCAAGATGCCCTCGAAGAACCGGTTGGCCTCCACCACGCGGAAGAGCGCCTCCTCCACTCGGCCCTCGATCACCCGGGCGAGCAGGTTCCCGTGCCCCTCGACGCGCGTCAGATGCTCGACTTGAATCTCCACGGCTCTGCGCCTTTCTCCTCACGCTCCGCGCCAGGTCGGGCGATGTCCTTCACCGACGCGGCGCGTTGGGAGTAGATCTGGAACTTCGCGATGATCTGTTCGACCGTGTAGCCGTGCTCCTCCAGCACGTCCCGCGCCGCGTAGACGTTCGCCTCCTCCATCAGCCCGCGACACCCGAAACAGCGATGCCCCTTGCTGGTGCAGATGGAATTGCACCCGCACCGCGTCACCGGGCCAAGGCAGATCTGCCCGCGGTCGTAGACGCACTCGTACTGGTTCATCTTGCACTCGTAGCACACCGCCAGATTCGGCGGGTGGTACGGCTTGCCGAGCAGCACGTGCGTCATGATGGTAACGAATTCGTCGGGGTTGATCGGACAGCCGTAGATCGGCACGTCCACCTTCACCACCGCACTGAGCGGACGCACCTCGCCGGCCTCGAACTGTGCGGCGAGGTCGCCGAATACGAGTCGCTTCAACTCCTCCCGGTCGAAGGCGTTGGCGGAGACGTGCGGCCCCCCGAGGCAGGCGCAGGAACCCAGCGCGACCAGCGTCTTCGCGCGCTCGCGAATCCTCAGCAGCCGCGGGATCTCCGAATCCTTGATAATGCTGCCCTCCACCACGGCCACATCATAGCGGTCGCTCTGCTCCGAGGCGGCCTCGCGCCACGTGACGACCTCCGCGTGCTGGAGCAACTCGAGCAGCGGCTCGCCGATCCCCAGCACGGTGAGCTGGCATCCCTCGCAGCACGCGAAGTCAAAGAACGCGAGTCGCACCTTCTCGTTCACAGTCCCACCCTCTCACAGGGTCTCATGGAACTCCTTCACCTCTGTGCCGGTGAACACCGGCCCGTCCACGCACACCACCCGGTTGTCAATCTGGCAATGCCCGCACTTGCCTACACCGCACTTCATGCGACGCTCCAGGGAGATGAAGATGTGATCGTCGGGCACGTAGTGCGCGGCCAGCTCGGCGAGCACGAACCGGTACATCACCGGCGGGCCGACGACCGCCGCCATCAACGCCTGGGGCGGGCCGAGCTGCACCTCGGGAAAGAGCGTGGTCACCACGCCGACGTGTCCCGTCCAGCCCTCCGCGGGCCGGTCCACGGTGACGAGGATCTGATTGCGCTCCTCCGCCGCCCAGGCCGCGAGGTCGGCCGTGAAGAGCAGCTCGTTCGGCTCCCGCGCGCCATACATCACAATGAGCCGGCCGAAGCGGTCGCGGTCCGCGAGGATGGTCTGGATCAGCGAGCGGAGCGGCGCCAGCCCGATGCCGCCCGCGACGATGAGGCAGTCCTTCCCGGCCATCGTCTCGATGGGAAAGCCGTTCCCGTACGGCCCGCGCACGCCAATCTCGCCGCTCTCCCCCAGGCGCTGGAGATGGCTGGTCAGCCCGCCCATGTCCCGGATGCACAACTCAAACCGACCGCTCTGACCAGGAGCGGAGCAGATAGAGATCGGCGCCTCGCCCAGGCCGAGGCTGCTCACCTCCACGAACTGGCCGGGCTGGTGGCCCAGATCCCGCCCGCCGGGTAGTTCGATCTCGAGCCAGCGGTCGAAGGAGGTCGGGCTGTGGGCGCGCGTGATGCGCGCGAACTCGGGCTCGTAGATGCTCATCCCGCCCGCGCCTCCTTCGCCTCGCGGTATACCGAGTTCAACACGTCCACCCAACTGATATTGGCGGTGCATTCCTGGGTGCAGCGCCCGCAGCCGACGCAGAACGGGAAGCCGTACTCGCGGTTCAGCCAGACGAACTTGCGGAACCAGCGGTGGCGCACCCGGTCGGGACGCTTGGGGCGGAAGTTATGCGGCCCCGCCACCAGCGCGAACTCCAAGTGCTGGCATGAATCCCACCGCCGCACTCGCCGGCCGGCCTGCAGCGAGAGGTCCACCTCGTCGGCGATGTCGAAACAGAGGCAGGTCGGGCAAGTGTTGGTGCACGTGCCACAGCTATAGCACCGTTGCGCCGTCTCCGGCCAGGCGTTGCCGTAGTAGCGCGCCTCCATCAGGTCGGGGTACTCGGACACGTCTCCCAGCAGGCGAAGGGTGGTCAGGCGCTCCTTCTCCGCGGGCCAGGCCGCGAACTCGGCGCGTTCGGCCTCGGTGGGGCTGCGGCCGGGAGTGTCATGCCGCAGCGCCTCGCCCTTTTCCGTCAGCACCTCCACCATGTATCCGCCCGCGACGGGCGTGAGAAACAGATCGGCGCCCCGTCGGTTGCCGGCCAGCCCCAGAGAGGTGCAGAAGCAATACTCGTCGGGTTTGCACTCCACGCCGATGATCGTCGCGGCCCGGCGTCGCGCGTCGTAGTGCGCGTCGCGCTTGTCCTGTCGCTGGGTATAGGCCCAGTCGAGCTCTGTCACCGCGAACAGGTCGCACGGATGGATCCCGACGATTGCGTAGGGCGTCTCGTCCACCACCGCGGTCACCTGGCTCTGCGGCGCGCGTGAGAACTCCAGCAGCGTCTCCGGCCACGGAAGCATCGCGCGTTTCGGGGGGAGGACCGTGCGAACGTAGGAAAGCTCGATCTCTCTCGCGTCCGAGACCCACATGAAGGCGTGAGAAACGCGACCGCGCCGTATCGGCGCTAGAACGCGCGTGCGCGCGACCAGCGCGGCGAGCATCGCCCGCAGTTCGGACTCGCCCAGATAGGTGATCTCTCCCATCTCCCCCAATCCGATGAGGTTGCTTACACCGCCACTTCCGCCAGCCGGCCGCCCAAGATGCTAATGTGGCTCATCTCTTCCTTGATAATCGCGTCGAGACGCGGCCCGCCCACGTCCTCCGGCACGAGGTCCTTCATCCCCAGGTAGAACACCACGGAGTCCTTCTCGAAGCCGATGGCCAGCTCCAGGATCTCCCGCATCGTCTCGCGGCCGGAGAGCTTCTCGGTCAGGTCGGTGTGAATGTCGAAGACCCGCCGATCCGCCATGGCGCGCAGGTACAGCGGCATCTCGTGGTGGGGATCGAAGGTCATCGGCTCCCGCTCCCCCTCCGAGAGTCGCGCGCGCATCCCCGCGAAGGTCTCCTCGTGGCGGTCTTCCATCGCCGCCAGGTCCAGCAGCGTGCTCCGGGTTCCTTCGTCGAAGGGCATCTCGGCCGCATGGCGGTAGAAGCGCGCGCCGTTGCGCTCGATCTGTTCCGCCATCTGCAGCACTTCGTCCGCGCTATAGATAATCGCCATGGGAATCGCCTCTGTCCCCGCGTCTAGCATGACGCGATTGTCCCGGCGACGCGCGACGGAGGAGGTCACGTTGGTGTCGCAGATCGCACAAGCTCAGTACCCCACCTCCCGGCTCACCCGCACCACCTCCGCGCAGAAGTGGTCGAGCGCGCCGAGGGATACTTCCGAGGTCATGTACGTCGTCCCCATCACGAACGCGCCCTCCGTGCCGGCCCCGCGAATCTGGCGCTCCACCTCGCGCGTGATGCTGTCTCGCCGGTCGTGGATGAAGTCCAATTCCCAGTTCCACCCGAAGACGCACAGGTGCTTGCCCACGCGCCGCCGGATCTCCGCCGGATCGGAGGAGTAGCCGCGCCGGTCCTGCTCCACCACCAGCGCGTCAATGCCCAGTTCCACCAGGTCGTCGAGTAACGGCAGGCAATCGCCCAGGAACCAGAACAGGGTCTGCAATCCGCAGGCGCGCGCCCGCTCCACCTGAATCCGGTGCCCCGGCAAGGCCACCCGCCGCCATACCTCGGGAGAAATCAGGTCCGCCCCCTCCAGGTAGCCCCCGATCCACGCCGCGTCCGCGCCCTGCCGCGCGCCGGCCTCGATCACCACCGAGCGGCGGAGCGCCATCTGCTCGACCGCCGAACGAACCAAACCGGGCCATTCCGCCAGCGCCAGCATCCCCCGCTCGAACCCGCCCAGCAGGTCTATCGCCGCGGGGAAGATGGCGTGGGCGGAGACGGACAGATAGGCGTTGTCTCCCAGGTCCCGGCGCAGAGAGGCCAGCGGATCGTACAGGCCTCTGTCGAGCAGGGATTGCACACTCGGGATGGGGCCTAGCATGCGCTCGATGTCGGCCTCGCAGGTGACGGTCTCCTCCCAGGGGGATTGGGAGGTGGCGATGTGGGCGCGGGGGTCGCTCCAGATCGCGGCCGTCGTGCGCGGCGTGATCGGAGTCCGCTCTCCGGTCTGCAGCCACTCGACGAAGGGCTGTCCGTCCTCCATCACGACGCGACGCGAGGCCGCGGCCTCGTGGCTGACGCCGGTCCAGCAGTAGATGAAGTCGTTGTCCGGGAAGCGTAGGTGGGCCTCACGTTGGATCGCCGCCCGCGCCGCGTTGTCGCCATACTCGAACTCCCACAGGGGCCGCCCCGCGGCCTTGCAGTAGAAGTCGAAATCGGCGACCATGGCGATGGGGACGCGATCGGGCTTGCCTCCCGCGACCGCGGTGCGCATGCGTTCTCGTGCAGTCATGGCCTCCCCACTCACGGCAGAATCGGGTACGGCTTCACTAGCCCTCGCGACAGCATCGGCCGAAACGCCTCCGCGTGCGCGATGCCGACCTGCGCCCCGCGGGTGCGGGAACGCTCCGGGATCCAATCCTCAATCCCGAATCCCAAACCGGCGCGCGTCGCCTGATCCTGGCTCTGGTGGCAGCGCGCCAGTTCCTGCTTGCGCGCGAGTTGCGCGGTGATGTCCACGTAATGTGTCGGCTCGAACTCAAACCCGCCGCTCGGTTCCACCAGGAAGACCGCGGGCGGGACCGGCAGCGGCGGGGCCTCGGTGCGGATCATCGGGAACGGGGCCTGCAGCGCACACTGCCGCACCAGCAGGTTCACCGTCATGTGGTCCACGTTGTAGTCCGGGTTGAAGTGAGTGAAGACCACCTCCGCGCGGCAGGCGCGGAGCGCGCCGATGAGCGCGACGCGCACCCCGGGGGTATCGTAGAGAAACTCATCCCGCTCCCCGAGACACGCGTACGTCGCGCCGACCTGGGCCGCGAGGTCGCGCATCTCCCGATCCCGCACCGCGGCCGCCTCCTCCCGCGACATCTCCGGCCGGTGGATCATCCCCCCGCAACCGTCGGTGACGCAGACGAAGTGCAGCGCGACGCCCCGCGCCTGCATCTTCAGCATCGTGCCGAGGCAGACGAGCTCATCATCCTGGTGCGCCATCACGGAGACGACGTTCATCTATAGCACCCCGTGCTTGTCATAGACCTCGCGCAACGTCTTCCCCTCCCGCAGTTCCGCCCGCGAGGCGCTCTCCTTGCCCACCTTCTCCGCCGCCTGAGACAGAGCTTCCTGCTCCACTTCGCGCGGCACGACGACAATCCCGTCGTAGTCGGTGAACATCAACTCCCCCGGCTTGACCAACACCTCGCCGCACTTTACCGGCACATCGTAGGCCATCACCCGCGCCCGCCCCATGCTCCCCTCGGGCGGCTTGTTCTCCAGCGGGGACTCGAGCACCATCGCCTCGACATCCGTTATCTTCATGCGCTCCCCTCCCCGAATGTGATCGCAACCTTCAGGGCCTCGTCCTTGCCGTGTGAGGCCAGCTCGATCGCGCGCCGCCACTCCGCGAACGGAACGCGATGGGTGATGAGGCTGTCCAACCTAAGCGCGGGATCGGACAGACGCGCCAAGGCCTCATCAAGGTAGTCTTGGTCGTTGCACGCGCCGAGGATTTCTAACTCCTTCACATGGAGGCGGAACAGGTCAATCGGCACGGGATCGAGCAGACCGGAGAAGATCACCAACCTTCCCCGCGGCCGCAGCACCTGCAGGCAGAGCTCCACCCCTTTCGCCGAACCGGCCGCGAGCACTGCGACGTCCACACCCTGGCCACTCGTCGCCTCCAACACGGACGCCGTCACGTCGTCAGCGCGCTTCTCATTGATCGTCTCCGCCTCCGGAACTTGGCTCAGCCGGAACTCGTGCCGGCCTACCATGACCAAGCGCGCGGGACGCTGCCGCCGCGCGAGCCGCGCGATCATGATCCCGAACGGGCCGTCGCCCACCACCAGCACCGTCTCGCCCTCCGCCACCCGCCCGCGCCGCACCGCCTCCAGGCACACCGCTACCGGCTCCAGCAAGGCCGCCACCGCGAAGTCCACGCCGTCTGGAATGCGTCGCACACGGCGCGCGGGCATGACGAAGTACTCCGCGAACGTGCCGTCGCGATCAATCGCCAGGTGCCCCATCTGACTGCACAAATGCCCCAGCCCGCGACGGCAGGAGTCGCACTCCAGACACGGGATCACCGGATGCGCGGTGACGCGGTCGCCGACGCGGAACTCAGTCACTCCTTCACCCACCGCGGCGACCACCCCCGCTCCCTCGTGCCCAAGCACTCTGGGCAACTCCGTGCCGAAGGGGTTGTGCTTGATGTCGGTCAGGTCCGAGGTACAGATCGTCGTCGCCACCGTCCTGATCAGCACCTCGCCGGGTCCGGGCAAAGGAACCGGTAGTTCCACCTCGTCCAGATGCCCCAACTCTCTGAGTTGCAGCGCGCGCATGGTTGGCGGCAGGTTCACGCGTGTCCCTCCGGCGCGGCAATACCGAGCAGCGAGAGCGAGTCGCGGTGGATGATCTCCTCGATCACCGTCTCCGGGATCGCGGGCAGGCCGCTGTTCCCCAGGATCGCGTTCACGTTGCGGAGCCCCGCCAGCGAGCTCTCCGTGGTCGTGGCCGGGAAGTCGGAACCGAAGAGCAGCTTGCCCTCCGCGCGGTACTCGACCGACAGGCGCATTGCATTGTAGAACTGCCACGGGCGGTAGTAGAGCGCGGAGATATCGGCGTAGAGATTGGGCTGCTTGCGAATCGCGGCGATGGCCTCGCCCTCCCACGGATGACCCAGGTGGCTTAGCACGAGCTTCAGGTCGGGGTACTCGCAGGCCACCTGATCCAGGTACGCGGGCCGGGCGTAGTCGAGTGGCACGCCGTGACTGAACGTCGTCGCCATGTGTGCGATGATCGGCAGCCCGTGGCGCTGGCAATAGCCGTAGATCTCGCGATAGCGCCGGTCGAGCGGATGCACGCCCTGGTAGATAGGTCCGATCTTCACCCCCGCGCAGCCCAGGTCCCGGTAGCACCGTTCCAGTTCCTCCATGAAACCGTTCTGCCCGGGGTCAATGGAGGCGAAAAAGATCAGACGGTGCGGGGCCCGCGCCACGTGCGCGGCCACCGCGGCGTTGGGGACGAACCACCCGGTGCGCGCGGCCTGGAGACCAAAGACGACGGCGACGTCGGCCGCCTCCGTGGCGCGCAGGTGATCCTCGGGCATGAACTGCCACGCGGCCGGGTCAATCCCGCCGCGCGAGAAGTCGGCCAGCACCTGCCCCGTGACGTCGGTCTGGAGATCGAGGAAGTGAGTATGGAGATCAACAATCATCGCCCGCGCCTCCTGCGGAGGTAGATTACCAATGCGCCTTGCCAAGTCCTGCCTACAGGAGGCCGCGCGACGGCGTGGAATGGGGTCGGGAGCTTTGGGCCGCGGCGCTCACGCGGCTGACGAGGAGGAGTAATGGTACGTATCCCGATGGCGATTCAGCTTTACTCGGTGCGTAAGGACTGTGCGGAGGACCTGCCCGGCACGTTGGCGGCGCTGGCCGAGATGGGTTATGAGGGCGTGGAATTCGCCGGCTACCACGACCGGTCGGCGGCGGAGTTGCGCAAGCTGCTCGATGATCTGGGCCTCAGGGCGGCGGGCAGCCACGTGCGCGGTCACGAACTGACGCCGGAAAACCTCGCCGCCACCCTCGAGTTTCATCAGGCTCTCGGCAATAAGTACCTGATCATCCCGTGGATGGACCCGAGCGATGATCGCGCCGTCTGGCTCGATTTCGCCGGACGACTCAATGAGGCGGCGGAGAAGCTGGCGCCCCACGGCCTCCGCACGGGCTATCACAATCACGGGCATGAGTTCAAGCCCATCAACGGCGAGAGCCCGTGGGACATCTTGGCCGCGAACACGCGACCCGAGGTGGTGATGCAGCTCGACCTCGGCAACGCCTGCCACGGCGGGGCCGATCCGATGGCCTACCTGCGCAAGTACCTGGACCGGGCCGGGACGGTGCATCTCAAGGAGTTCTCCGCCACCAACGACCAGCCGCTGATCGGCGAGGGCGACATTCCGTGGGCGGAGGCGCTCGACACCATCGAGGCCGGCGGCCAGACGGAGTGGTACATCGTGGAGCAGGAGGTCTATCCTGTTCCCCCGTTGGAGGCGGCGAGGCGCTGCCGGGAGTTCCTGCGGACCCTGGGGAGATGACATGGTGAGCAGGCGGCCGGGCGCCTCTGGCGCCCGGCCGGGCCCGCTCGAACTAGGTGGAGGGAGGGTGCTTTTGCATCGTCAGCGTCGTATTCTCGGAGCCCCGGGTGAGACTGACACTGCGGTACTCCAGCTTGGAGAGCCGCCACCCACTGGGCAGCGAGTCCCCGACGCGGACGAAGTAGCGCGTCCCGTCGCCGGCGATGACGGCGAGCGGGTGAACCCCGCTGACGAGGCCGACCAGGCGAAGGTCCGGCTGACCCGCGAGGCGCAGCGGAGGCGGCGCGAAGGCAGGTTTCGACAGCCCCCCAGTCGCCGCGTGGGACGGAGACGGAGCGGCGGCGGAGGCCGTCACGTAGCTCTTGAACGGATCGTTAGCTTTGCGGGAGCGCGTCAACAACTCCGAGGTGGGATGCTCGCGCGGGGCGAACATCTCCCGGCCCGAGGCCGGCGCGGCGGTCGGCGCAATCCCCTGGGGGGAGCGCGCCCGCGCGCGGGGTTTGACCCCCGAGGAGAGGACGACGCGGACTGACGCAAACACGACGGCCGAGATCAGGACCACGAGCACGACCGCCTTCCAGAGATCGCCTTTACGGAATGTGATCACTTTCGCCTCCTTGGAGCGCGGCCGGCCGCGCGGGGCGCGAGCTCGGCCTCATGGGATAGGGGTTTCCGGTACAATGCTGACCCGGAGGGGACTGCCCGATGCGACTTGAGGCCGTGTTCGCGAAGGCGCCGAAACCCAGCGCGGCGTTCGTGGCGCTGACTTATTTGGTACTCGGCCTGGCCGACCTGGGGTTCTCCCTGCTCGCCTTCAGATTGGGCGTGGCGGAGGCGAACCCGTTGTTGGCCTGGATGGCGGCGCGCGGCCTCTTCGTCCCGGCGAAGCTGGTTCTCACCGGGGTAGCGGCGGCGCTGATCGCCGTCCTCTACCCCCGGAACCGGGTGAGGCCGGTGTGCTGGATGGCGGTCGCGCTGATGGCGGTGGTGGACGCGTACCATCTGATCGGTCTCAGCGCGCAGGCGGGGCGGTAGCCGCAGTCTGGCTCGGTTTGGGGACGGCGACGAATCGGCTCAGGGTGAAGACCGCGCGCAATCCCGGGGAGTTGCGGCTGTTGGTGGAGTGGATCTTGCACTGGCTCACGCTGAGGATTCGGTCGTAGTTCTCCAGGCGCACCAGCAGGGCGAGAAGGCCGGCAAACGACCCCTCCACAGTGACCTGATCTTGCAGTTCCTTCACCACCTCGGGAAGGACAGGGCGCTGACCCGGCCCGCGGGCCTGCGACGGTGTGGTCGGGGCGGAACCCGGGTCTGGGCCGGCGCCGGGGGTCGCCGCGGTCGCGGCCCCTGAGCCGCCCGGGCGCGACGCCGGGGCAAGGGCGCGCACCGCGGTGAGGGCGACGCCGCTGTCATTGGTGAGGGCCGCGAGTTGCTTCAGGAACACGATCGGCTCCTGCTCGTCCGGGAGCGCGACGGCGAGGGCGAGAGGGCGGCCCCGGCCGGCGGTCTCGGCCTGGGCGATGCGCTTCTGCTTCTGCGCGATACTCTGCTGCGTCTGTTTCAGGTCCCGCGTCACCTGGCGCAGGCCGGTGAGATAGGGCCGGAGGAGCAACGCGGCCACGGTGAGGCAGACCCCGGGAACCAGCGCGGTCAGCACGACCTGCGTGCGCGGCGGGAGCGTCGCGAGTCGTCTCATAGCGCCCCTCCTGAGGCCGGCGTTGGGAGTTGTGCCGCCGCGGCCTGCTCCCGCGCCGGCGGGTTGAGCAGCACCTTCACCTGGTACTTGACGAGCGGCTGTCCTCCCAGGGTCTGCTCCTCGAGGGAGCTCATCTGCGGCCCTTGGAACAGCGGCGAGCGGGTGAGCGAGTCCATGAGCGTGGCCACGGAGGTGGCGGAGAGCGCGGAGCCTTGCAGCGCCAGGACATTGCCTGACTCGACCTCCAAGTCGCCGAGCCAGACCCCCTGGGGCATGAAGCTGGAGACCTGGAAGAGGATGTCGGACCAGGGAAGGCCCCGCACCTGCACGATGCGTTGCGCCTCCTGGAGGCGTTGGGCGGCGGCGGTGCGCGCCTGCTCTTTCTCGGAGACGCGGGCGAGTTCCACCCTGGCCTCGCCGAGTTGGATCTCGTGTTGGCGGAGAGAGAGATTGATCTGCAGGACCGCGATCAGTACGCCCGTCGCC
>CAZUGW010000015.1:0-1996 GCA_964620055.1 uncultured bacterium | reverse complement strand
AACCGCGGCGCGGCTCTTGCCAACTGGCTTTCCCGGCCGGTGAGGGAGAGGTCCACGCAGGGGGTAGTGGAGGTCTCCTGGACCATCCGCAGCGCGAGGCCGAGCGCGGGAGCATAGGCCGGGCCGGGCGGCTCGTAGCTGGGATCGGTGTCGCTCGCCGACTCGGACAGCGGATCGCACAGGGCGACGGGCAAGTCCAGGTGGTCGCGCAGGAATGGCGCGAGGTCCTTCACGCGCTGGGTGTCCGCGACCACCACGAGGCGCTCGACGCGGGCGGAGACCGGGGCCTCCCGGTGGTAGAAGTCGAGCGAACGCTGGATCTCGTACAGCAACGCCTGGAGGTCCCCGTTTCCCGACTCGTCATCGGCGACACTGAGGAGCGCGGGCCTGACGCTGCCGCTGAGTGCGCCTGTCTCGCCGGAGGCCTTGTCGTCCGAGAGGTCGAGGGCGCCGATGTCAATCCCTCGGGAATAGCGAAGGGCGCCGGAGGCGAACACCGCGAAGTCGGAACTGCACGCGCCCACCGTGATGAGCGCGACGCCCCCGGTCTGCAGCGCCGGAGCCGCGGCGCGAGCCGCGGCGAGGGAGGCGGGTTCCAGCGCGAGCAGGCGCAGGCCCGCCAGCCGGAGCGACTCCCGATAGCTATCCGCCATCTTCTTGGTTGCGCCGATCACCAGGAGCCGAGTGCGGCGGCTGGTGTCGTCGGGCTCGCTCAGGGGGACGTAGTCGAACGTGCCCTGATCCATGGGGAGCATGCGGTGGTGCTCCATCTCACCGGCCACCACGGACTTGAGTTCCTCCTCGGACATGGTGGGAACCTCGATCACGCGCGAGGTGGCGGCGCGGCCGGGCAGGCCGACGACCGCGCAAACCCCACGGATGTTGCCTCTCCGGAGGGCCTGCCGGATCCCTTCGGCGAGCAGCCGGGGATCCAGCACGGGTCCGCCGCTGATCGCCCCGGCCGGCGTGGGCGCGGAACCGACGCCCTGGACGAGGATTCCCCGGGCCGTACGGCGCAGTTTGATGACGCGAATCTGGTCTTCGCCGATCTCAACCCCAATCCCGGTAGCGTGAGCCATGCTTCCTCCCTTATCCGACTCTGGTCACACTCAGAGCTTGTTGCGGAGTTGGACGGCCGATGCTTCCGTGGCGCCGGCCTTGCCGTCGGAAAGGCTGATGGAGACCTCCACCGCGCGGGCGCTCGCCGGGGTGTCGGCCTCGATCCAATCACCGTCAATCACAACGTAATAGCGGAAACTCATGGCGCTCATGTGATCTGCAATCACCTGCCCTGGGTGAGTCACCCCGCCGTAAGTGGTGTCGCACGCGAGCGTCCTGTCGTCCAGGTAGTACGTGATTCGATCTCCGTTCTTGAAGACGGCCGAGAGTTGGCTCTGGTCGCCCGAGGCGATCTCGGTCGCGGCGCGCAACGAATCCACGACCGTGTCGGCGGCCCGCTGGGCCGTTCTCTGCATCGCGTTCTGGTTGCGAATCGTCGCCTCGGAATCGTAACTGCTGACCAGCAGCCGCGAGATGCCGCCGGCGAGCAGCGCCATTATCAGCATGGCGACGAACAACTCGCTCAGACTCAACCCGGAGACCTGGCGACGGCCCGATTTCATACTCCCCCCCTGGTCAGATAGCTCTTGGTCGTGAACACGGTGCGCCCGTCGTCCCCGGAGACGACCTCCACCGTCACCTCGCGGAGACAACTGGTGTTGATCTTTCCGCTCGCGTCCGGGAGGGTGTGCACGGTGGTCGTGGCGCGGAAGCGCGGCGAACCGCTGGTCGGATGACCGAGGCCGTCGTAGTCGGTGGTGCGCGTCCCCTCGGGGTGCAGCAGGTAGCCGATCGTCCTGACCCTCTCCATCTCCAGGCGCGCAATGTTGTAGCCGGCGGCGGTGTCTTGGGAGTGCCGCGTGGCGTTGAAGCCGAACGTCCACAGCCCGGCCAGGCCGCCGAGCGGCTTCAACAGCTTCTGCATCTGGACGAACTG
>CAZUGW010000014.1:7466-19422 GCA_964620055.1 uncultured bacterium | reverse complement strand
GACGTGACGAGAGTGGTAACCTGGGCCGCAAACCCGCGGCCTCCCGTGGCGAGAGCTGCGAGCACTGCGGCGATGAGAAGATAGCGTGGGGTATGCATAGGTCTGACATTCGGCAAGGGTCGGTCGCCTCCTCCTGGGATAGCGACCACTCGCGCCGAGTAGGACCCTATCTGGGCGTTCTACGCAGGTCTCACGGGCGGTCTACACGCACAGTTGGACCCGCACCACCGATCACGGCGCCAGGAGGGAGTTGCAAGAGAGGGTAGCGGCCTTCGGCAAGGCAGAGGCCGAGGGAGATCACGGCCCTTCCAGCTCCCGCGCGAGTTGCCGGCTTCGCGCGGCGAACCGAGTAAGGCTGCGTCTCGCGCCGGGGAAGATGTGCCCGGCCTGAGCCACCATGTCCGTGTAGAGCCTTGCGAGCGTACTCTCGAATAGCGCGATGGAGTCGGTCGCCCCGGCGTAGTCCTCCGCTCGCAGGCCGGAGATGGGTTCGAGGATCATCTCGTTGAGTTGCTCGCGCACCATCCGGCTGAGCTGCTCGGCGCGCCGGCGGTGCTCGGCCGCCGCCGCGGTGAAGGCCTCCGACCGCGCGACATCGGCCGCCCACCCGTCATATCGGTCAGCCGCCTCTGTCTCGCGTGCGATCGCGAAGCGCACCAGCGCGCCGAAGGTGGTCAGGTAGGGGGGTGAGAAGCTCATAGTGTCCTGCTCACCACCGACTGACGATGACCTTGCGGTCGGTGAAGAAGTCAATGCCGTCCAAGCCCTGGCCGTGCAGCGAGCCGAAGAAGGACGCCTTTTGCCCACAGAAGGGGAAGTAGGCCATGGGGGCGGCGATGCCGAGGTTCACGCCCACATTGCCGACGTTCACACGGTAGCGGAACTCGCGGGCCGAGCGGCCGTCGCGCGTGTAGATGGAGGCGGCGTTGCCGTAGGGGCTGGCGTTGATGCGCTCGATGGCCTCGTCGAGGCTGGCGGCACGCAGGAGGCACACGACGGGCCCGAAGATCTCCTCCTGGGCGATGGCCAGGTCCGGCGTCACCTCATCGAGGATGGTGGGACCGACGAAGTAGCCCTGCTCGTAGCCCGGGACGGAGGGATTCCGGCCGTCAAGGAGCGGCTTCGCGCCCGCGGCGACGGCCTGGTCAATGGCCGCGACAATACGCTGCTGGGAGGCGCGAGAGACCACGGGGCCCATCTGCGCGGACTCCTCCAGCGCATAGCCGAGCTTGATCTGGGACGCCGCCGTGACCAGCTTGTCCCGCAATGCGGGGTAGACGTTGCCTACGGCCACTACCAGCGATCCGGCCAGGCAGCGCTGGCCGGCGGTGCCGAAGCACGAACTCAGTATGTTCGGCGTGGCGCGATCGAGATCCGCATCGGGCATCACCACGAGGGAGTTCTTCGCGCCGCCCTGGCACTGGGCGCGCTTGCCGTGCTGTCCCGCGAGGGCGTACACGGCCTTCGCGGCCGGCGTCGAGCCGACGAAGGAGACGCCTTTCACGTCGGGATGGGCAATGAGCGCCCTCGCCGTCTCCGGCCCGCCGTGGATCAGGTTGATGACACCGGGGGGGAAGTCGGCCTGCGCGATCAGTTCGAAGAGCTTCACTTGCGTCACCGGCACCCGCTCGCTCGGCTTCACCACGAACGTGTTCCCGCACGCCACCGCGTAGGGCCAGAACCAGAACGGCACCATCGCCAACGGGGTGGTGGGCAGATGGCGGCGAAGACACCAAGTGGCTGGCGGACTGCTTCCTCGTCAATGCCAGCCGCGGCGCCGTCCTCGAGGTTGTAGCCCATCATGAGGGAGGTGATACCGGCGGCGACCTCAACGTTTTCGATGGCGCGGCGTACCTCGCCGCGTGCTTCGTCAATGATCTTGCCGTTCTCCTGCGCCACCACGCGGGCGATCGGCTCGTAGTTTCGCTCCAGGATCTCCTTCAGTCGGAACATGTAGCGCGCGCGGGCCACAGGAGGTGTCTCGCGCCACTCCGGGTAAGCGGCCGCCGCGGCCTGCACGGCCCGGTCCACCTCGGCCGCGTCGCAGAGCGGTACCTCGGCAAGAGGCTGATCGGTGGCCGGGTTACGCACGGTGAGGCGCTCCGCACTGACGGAGTCCACCCAGGCGCCGTCGAGGTAGTTGCGGACGGTTCCGTAATGCTTGGCGACTTCCTCCAGCAAGGCCATCTCTGCTGCTCCTTTCGGTCTACCGTGAGCACTCGCCGGCCGACAGCACTTCCTCGTAGAGTGCCACAATCTCCTCTGCCGTGGGCACGCGCGGGTTGTTCGCGGGGCTGCCGCTGGCGAGGGCGTCCTTCGCCATCTGCGACGCGGCCTCCCGCACCCGCGTGGCGCTGCCGGCCGCGTCGCCAAGCGTCGGCATCTCCAGATCGCGGCACAGCTCCGCCATCGCCGTGATACCGGCGCGCGCCGCCTCCTCCTCGCAACTCCCCTCCACGGGACAGCCGAGCGCCGCGGCGATCTCCGCGTAGTCGCGGGCCGCAGCCACCTGGCTCCACGCCATCACCGCGGGCAGCAGGATCGCGTTCGCCAGCCCGTGCGTCACGTGGAAGTGCGCCCCCAGCGGCCGCGCCATGCCGTGTACCAGGCCGACGGAGGAGTTGCTGAAGGCGAGGCCGGCCTCGAGTTGGCCCAGCATCAGCGCGTCCCGCGCCTCCCGGTCTAAGCCGTCCGCAAAGGCCCGCCGCAGGTTCGCTCCGATGCGCCGGATAGCGGAGAGCGCAAGCACTCGCGAGCACGGGTTCGCCCGTCGCGAGACGTACGACTCGATGGCATGGGTAAGCGCGTCGAGGCCGGTGGCGGCGGTGACGCGAGGTGGGCAGGAGTCGGTCAGCTCGGCGTCTTCCACGGCCACGTCGGGGATGAGCCGCGGGTCGGCGATGAGCATCTTCACGCTGGTAGCTGGGTCCGTGATGATGGTGAAGCGGGTCACCTCGCTGCCGGTACCGGCCGTCGTCGGAATGCAGACCAGGGGCGGCCGGTCGGCCTGCAACTGTTGCGGCGCCAGGTAATCGCTGATCCGACCAGGGTTGGTGGCCATCGCCGCCACCGCCTTCGCGGTGTCCATCGCGCTGCCCCCGCCCAGCGCGAGGAGGCCGTCCGCGCCGGCGCGCCGGTACTCCGCCAGCCCCTCCTCCACATGGCGGGTGAGCGGCTCGCCGTCAACGCCGCTGTAGGTTGCCACCGCGATCCCGGCCTGCTCGCACAGTGCGGCTAGGCGCGGCGCCTGACCCATCTGCGCCAAGTGCGCGTCCGCCACTAGGAGCGCCCGCGAGATGCCCAGTCGCGCCGCGTCCGCCGGCGCCTGCGCCAGCGTCCCCCGGCCCACGCGGATCAGCCGCGGGGCGCGGAACTCGAACGTCGCCTGCATCCTGTCTCCCTCTGTGTCGGGTCCACCGTCGCTCACCTTCTTCTCCGTCCAGGTCGAATCTCATGCCGGCGCGACGGCCGGAGGTCAGGGAAGATCGGGCACTGCTGGTTCGCGCGGTAGTACGACCGACGCGATTCCACGCGCCGCAGGAGGATGCCGGCCTCGGTGAGAGAGAATATGCTCGCGCCGGGCTGCCCTCGCTCACGATGATGCCTCCCGTCCCACTATAGGTCCGAACAGCATCTGGACGTACTCGTCCTCGGCAAACAGGATGTGGTGGGCCGCGAAGCGCGCCTTGTCCCAGTCGCCCTCACCGAACCGCGGGCGCAGCGTTGCTAACGGAGTCGCGGAAATGGTGAAGGCGTCCATCTTCACGGTCACCCCGCGCGGGGGCTTCAGCCGCGTCTGGAACTCGCCGAGGCGCTCATGGAGGCGGAGGCGGTCGTTGTGCCGATAGGCCGTTTCTTGCAGCATCCCGTGCGGCTCGATAAACACGATGCGCTGGTCCGTGCCGCGCAGCGTCCAGAGGATAAAGTCGGGGTAGAAACCGTGGCTCTCGAAGAAGCCAACACCCCGGGCGCGAGACAGGTTGCGGAGCAGGAACACCTGGTCCTCGGCCAAGCGACCCCCGGCCTCGGCAATGGCATAGGCGCGCAGCTTGCGCACGAACTCCCTCTCACTCTCTTCCAGTCCGGGCGGATCAGTCTTTACTCGATCCCCGGTCTGCACGAGCAGCGGCTGGTACAGGTGCCTGTCGAAGTGCACGTTGTGAAGCGGCCCTGAGACATCCTCCCGGTAGAGCCTATCACCCTCAGCAATCAACGACTCGATCTGGCGAAGCAGGTCGGAGTCAGACCGCGACAGCTTCACGGTGTAGTCCCGAAGGTTCGGGTCGTCGGCCATCAGCGGCTGGAGTGCCATGTGCTGGCTTTCCCAGCGTTGGCGGTGCACGGTATACGTCTTATCCATGTAGCTCTTCAGGATCGAGAGGGTGATCTCATGCAGGCGCCTGAGGTCGCCGACAGACCGCGGTTTCAGCAGTTCCGGGCCGGCGATGAGTTCATAGGCCAGGGGTTCGTCTTCGGAAGTGATGGCGCGGAGCGCGTTCCGGTCCAGCGCTAGGTTCGCGTATCCCTTCTGGTTCTTGTGCTCTAGCAGCTCCAGGTAGAGACTGTTCCAATCGAGCATGTCCAGGTACGGCTGCGGCAGCGTCACTCTGTCTCCGGCCGCTGCCTGGGCCTCCCTCAGACCGCTTCGGGAACTCGACAGCGCCTGGACCCGCAGGGACAGGTCGAGCTTCACCGTGATGTCTGGGTCTTTGGCGAGGGTAAAGGCGTGCTTCAGGAAGTCGCCTTCGGCCTCCGGGGGCAGTCGGAGGGTGAGCAGCCCCTGGCCGAGGAACTCCTTCTTCCGGCGGATGGGGAGCGTGAACTCTTTCCATCCCTCGGTGTCCACCCCTTCGCGCTCCAGGTAGTCACGGAACTGGGCCATGTAATTGGCCCGCAGGGCGAATATCTCCAAGGTCTCCAGCAGACCGATGTCCTTCGGCCGCGGCGGCGGCAGCGCGCTGCTCCGCTTCAGGCTGCGGTCCCGGCCGAGCAGGCGCACTCCCCGGCCGAAGAGCTGGATGATCTCGGAGCCTTCGCTGCGACCGATGTTGAGCAGGCCCATGTTGGAGACGCGCCAACTGCTCCATCCCTCGATGAACTTCTTCGCGCCGATGAGCACATTGACCGGGGAGCGGCGCGCGCCGATGGAGGAGAAGAGCGAACCGCCGGTCACGTCCTCCGGGTCGAGCACAATGCCCGCGTCGTCGGTTTCGACGAGCTTCCGAAACTCGGCCGCGTCGCCGATGTAGATCAACCCGAAGTAGCCTGCAGTCGGGCTGGTTCGCAGACCCAGTTCCCCGTCGCTGCCCCGAATCGCGGCCAGGTGCAGGCCGGAGCTCGCAGTGGTATTGAATACCCGCTTCAGGATGTCGCGGTAAACGGTACCAGCCTCACGCTGGCGCTTGGGCAGGTACGCGAACCTGTTGGCGAACACATCGTTCCCCTCAGTATCGCACAGGCCACTCTTGCCAGCCAGAATCCTTTCGATCGTCTCCTTCGCCCAGACTGGGTTCGACAGCACCCGATGCAGGAACCGCGCCACCGTGAGCACGTCCGACCGCCGACGCCGGTCCTCGGTGTAGACCGCGTTGACGCTGCTCCCGACGAACACCCAGAGCGGGGGTTCCAGGTTGTGCGCCTCGGCCGGCCCGGGGTGCTCCCCGAAGCACTTCTGCTGCTGGTAGAAGGAGAGGAGGTTGGCGAGCAGGAGCGTGTCGGTCGCGTCTCCGGTCGTGTCCTCTGGCAGGTTCAGAATGCGGAAGTCCTTGCCATAGCCGTCGTCATAGAAGTACCTGTAGGAGTAATCGAAGACGATGGCCTTCCCGTACTCCTGGCACAGGTCGTCGGCCCGGGCGGCGGTGAGCGCCTGGCCGAAGGTGGCGCTGTACTCGAAGGTGAACCCGGTCTGCGCCAGGGCGTCCCGATAGCCGCGCCAGGCCTGGCCGCCGCTCCCTTTGTGGCCCTCGTCCACGAAGATCAGGTTGTTGCCCTCGAAGGCCTCCACCGGCACGCTGACGCCGGCCCCTCGCTTCTCCTCCACCAGCTTGGTGATCTCGATCACCCGCACCACATCCCGGCCGCCCAGCCCGAGCCCGCTCTCGAAGTTTAGGAAGCGTTCACAGGGAATCCCCGACAGCCGCATTTCCTCCAGGTGCTGCTCGGTCAGTCCTTCGTTCGGCGTCACCAGCAGGAGGTTGTCCAGTGGCTCCCGGTTGTAGTGCAGGAACTGCCGTAGGTTGAAGTGCATGAGTAGCGTCTTGCCGCTGCCGGTGGCCATCCAGTAGGCCAGCTTGGTGAGGTCGCCGGGAGCAAATTCAGGGAACGGATCGTCTCCTGGCTCCAAGGCCGCGTTGTGTTGCCACACGAACTCGTTCAGTTCGGCGACGAAGGCCGCCCGGTGGTTGAAATAGCGATCCAGGAAGATCTCGGTGAAGAGCAGCGCCAGGTGCTGGAAGTAGCGCAGCGTGATCGGCTCCGGCCGGCGCCGGTTCATCGCGGCGAGGTGTTGGCGGAGGTTCTCGTCATACCGCGCCAGCGCGGCGCGGTCGAGCTTGACCTGGTCGCCGCGCGACTCCAGACGCTGGAGGAGGAAGCTCCGTCCGTCTCCGTCGAAGCCTTCGGCTGCCTCCTTCATGTCCCGGAGCATCCGCCGGTTGTCCTCGTACCCGAGGAGGTGGAGGAACCAGGCGGCCAGCGCGAGGCGGCGCTCCAGCTTGACAAAGGCCGCGCGGGCGGCGCGAAGGCCATTCGCAGCCGGGTCCTGCGCTTGCTGGCGGCGGGCCGCGCGTGGCATCGCCTACCCCTCCCCGAGCATCAGGCTCTTGAACAGAGGATCGAGCGACCTAGCTCCCGGCACCAGGCTGTCGGCGTTGATGAAAACCTCCTGCGCGCCCTCCGTAAGCTTCTGCTCGAGAATGAAGTCCCGGTCCCGCTCCAGGTCAGCCTGCGTCCATCCCTCCGTCGTTCGCCAGATCACCACCACATCATTTGACTCGTTGGGGCCGCGATAGACGAGGTAACGGCGACCCTCATCATGGTAGACACGACGAGTCTGGACGTGAAGCCCCTTCAGGTAGTTGAAGGTCTCCGGCAGGTCAACCGGATGCTCTTTCGTCTCCCCGTCCGCATACACGCGGAGCTTGTAGTCGAAAGGCGCTTCCAGCTTCTTGGCATTCAGCAGGGTCTCGCTGTCCCGCGTCTCGAAGTCGAGCATGTAGCTAAGGAGGTAGTCGTCGAGGGACAACGCGACCTGTCCTCCGGGCGCGCTGAAGGCGATGTTGTTCAGCGCGTCCTCGTAGCTCTCAAGGCGCGGGTACTTGAAGATGTGGCTGTAGCCCTGCTTCGCGGTCGGTTTGCCGTCCTTCCACTCGCGAGAGAACATGATCTTCTGGATACGGGGCTTGAGGACGGTGCCAAAGTACTCCCCGACCTCGATGAGGATGTACCTGCGGTCGCCTCCGTCTTCGGCATTGAGGCTGAGAACGGCGTGGGCCGTGGTACCGGATCCGGCAAAGTAGTCCATCGCTATAGAACCGTGCTGCAAGTTGCACGCGCGCAGGCAGTCCTGGACAGCATAGAGGCTCTTCGGGTAAGAGAAGTCTCCAGACCGGCCCAGAATGTCATTCACTATGCTGGTGCCGCTTTCCGTCGCTGAGTACTTCGCGTCGTCCCACCAGGTAGCCGGGACAGCTCCTTCTTGGTGAGGGCGATACCTGCGGTAGATCTGCCACTTGCCACTGGCCGATCGGGCCTCAAGCGAATCTGCCGCCTCACCCCGAGCTCTCGCCCATCCTAACCCCCAGACCCGCTCGGTGCCTTCGTCGTCGACCGGGTAGACAGCATCGCAGCCGTCGGGGATCGACCGGGGGACCCACTTCGCTCTCTGAGTATCCCAGTCGAACTCGGGGATGACGATCTGACCATCGCCACTGACGTAGACCGGGTAGAAGAGCTTCGGTCTGTTCTCTCGCCATGAATTCGCGCCCGTTGTGCGGAAGTTGGTCCAGGTGTAGATGCCCTGTTTGTCCCTGCCGGGATAGCGCCTCAACCTTCTCTCGTCTCGTGGCAGCCGCCCCACTTCGGACTGCGCCGAGGCTGCGTGGAAGATGGCGTACTCATGGTTGGGAGAGAAGCCGGAAGGCATGGCCCTCCCGTGTGGATTGCTGCGAATCAGCACCGTTGCGAGGTAGCTACCGCTGCCGAAGATGTGCGCCAATAGGCAGTGCAGATACGGTGACTCCGCGTCGTCAATCGTCGTGCACTGGATAGCATCCTCGGCCAGCATTCCCAATGATGCTTGCACACGACTGTCAACCAGTGCCAGCCAGGATGAGTGCTTGTACTGGTTCTTGTAGAGAATCTCCGAGCCACTGGTGTTGTACGGGGGGTCAATGTAGACGGACTGAACCCCTGCACGGTACCGCTCATTCAGTAGGCGCAGCGCCTGGAAGTTGTCACCGTGGATCAGAAGTCCGCCAGTCTCCCCGTCGAGATCGCTGAAAGTCGCGAGCAGGCGGTCCCTGAAGCCCTGATCGAAGAACCGCGTATCCAGGACCAGGGTAGGGTGGGCTTTGAGAAAGGCGGCATCCAGGCCCACCTTGGCCGTCTTCTTCCCCGCCTTCTTCGCCTTGCCCCCACCGTGAAAGAGAGTCGGCGCGATCTCGTCTATCCTGAACAGCCGCCGCCATTCCTCTACCTGAGCTTCGTTCGCGGCGATCTCCGGGTGGAACTCCTCCGGCACGCGGTCGAGGGTGAGACAGTAGTCCGTCGAGAGCACGAACTTCTTCTTCTCGAACAGCTTCTTCTGGTAATCCTCAATCTGGGCGAGGAAGGCGATGATCTTGACCGCGATGCGCCGCAGGACGCCGGCGATCTGGAGCCACCCCTCGGCCCGCGCCTCTTCACCGGCGAGCAGTTCGTCCAGGCGCAGCACCTCGTTCTTGAGGTAGAAGTCGAGCTCGCGCTCCAGGAAGCCGCGCAGGTCCTTGTGAATGAAGAAGTCCGAGGTGTTGCGCTTTGTGTACTGACGCAGGTGATGCTCCAGGTGGGAGACCGGATCGCCCTCGCGCCGCGGCTTCGGAGCAGCCAGGGCGGCCGCCACCTCGGGGTGTTTCCTCAGCCGGGCCGGTATCTGCTCCAACGCGTCGACGATGATCTTCGTTTGCTGGTCCCGCGTGCCCCAGGTGACCTGCTCCTGCTCAGTGAGCGGGCGGTACTCGAATGGGAGGGCCAGCTCGCGCGTCTCCGCGTCCCACGCCGTCTCATTGACGACCGGCACGAAGAACCGCTTCTCGCCCTTGACGTTGTTCTGCTCGACATCGGCCGCCTTCAGCGCAAAGTGGACCGTGATGCCCGCCGCCTTGAAGGTGTAATCGGTGAAGTGCTCTCCGGTCTTGACGTAATACTGGTCCTTGTTGGCCCAGTGAAGATAGACCTCCTCGCCGTTGTAGGGGATGGCGTAGTGAGCGCGCTTGGTGGAGTAGCGCATCTTCTGGATGAAGTCGCCGTCCTGGTAGTAGAACCGGAAGAACTGGAAGAGGTGATCGAAGATGCGGGCCTCCAGGTCGCCGTTCCCGCCATAGCGGACCGCCTCCTCACGGACTTCGAGGTAGCGCTGGCCGAGGGGAGTCGTCGTGAACGTATCCGCCAGGTCGCCCTCGGCAGAGAGTGCTCGGTCTCCGAACGTCGCGGCGACTTCGCTCTTGATCTCCTCAAACTCCCCCGCCGCCTGGGTCTGCCGGGCGACCGCGCCCTGCCCCAATTCCTGTGCCACCGCGTCCAGAAGGTCATGCTCGATGAAGCGCTCGATCTCAGCGCGCTTGAAGTTCATGATACGATAGATGCCGAAATCGAGGTCGGCGCAGTCGAACTGGAACAGCTCGCGCAGGAGTTGCTGGAGCTTGGCTCTGGTGTCGCTGGTCTGGGTCAACGGGTCCCCCTCTCGGTCGCCTGCTTCTGGACACCGGCAAGCAGCGCTTCGATGTCCTCCCGCCGGTACAGCCGGTACTTGTTCATGGGGTTTCGGGCCGCCTTGAGCTTCCCCGCGCGATCCCAGGCGCGCAAAGTGCTCGGCGAGACGCCAATGAGTCTGGCTGCGTCACGGATGGTGAGATAATCCTGGAGGGTGCGCATACCATTGCTCCTGACTCGGAAGCCATTGGCGGACATTATCTAAGATTGCACGCGGCCTGTCAACTTGGTATACTACACAATCGCCTGCTCGTACTTTTGGGTTCGTCAGTCCTGGCATTGAGGGTGGGCGAGGCGCGAGGGAGGAAAGCATGGCCCGACAATATCACTTGCGGTTGTTCCTGCGTGACGCGCCGAACGTGTTCCTGCGCCGGTACCTGTCCGAGAAGGGCGTCGGCTCGGAGCTTGACTGGGAGGCGCTGGGCGAGATGGATTTTGCCCCGATCTCGGAGGCAATCCAGGAGGCCGCCTCCGAAGAGACGGGTTTCCGAATCGGTCTGGTAGCGGGGGCAGGAAGCGCAGCATTAGAGAAGCTGCGCACCAGACGCTGGGTGTGGCAATTGCCCTTTGAAACTCTTGGGAGAGCCCTGGACGCACTGTGGGAGGAGGCCAAGTTGCGGTTGAGACGGGTAGAGCCGACCCGAAAACGCCGCTAGGTCGCAGGTTGGTAGCGGGGTCAGGGTGAGTAAACTAGCTATTATATGCGACCTCGAACCCAACCTGCGACCTGAGTTCACCCCTTGTCTGCTAGCGCTGCTCTCAGCCACGCTACTTCCCCATCTGATGGCTCCTACGTACCCTCTTGGGCAGTTCTCGATATCGTGCCCGACCCGATCCCCATCTCGGACAAGCGAGGTCGCAGGTTGGGAGCGGGGTGCCGGCCCCGCGATTCAGTCGCATCCCGACCATTCCGCCTATTCCGCCTCCCAGGTCAGCGGGGCCCACGTCGCCCGGGAACCAGTGTCCCGAGCCGATTTGACACCTACACCATGCTCCAGGACGTGCTCAAGCTGAGCACCGACGGGAATCGCTGCGGGGCGTTGTCCTGACGGGAGGGGTGCTCCGCCCCCGCCCCGCCACGATAGCAGACCCCGGCCCCCCTCCGAGGCGCCGGACCGGGGCTGAGCGCCCAAGTCCCGCGCGAGCACCCCCGCTTAGCCAAGCGAGCGAATCGGAAGAGCCCGCCCGCGGAACTGCGGCCATAGCAGCGGGGCCCGGCCTGGTGGCCGGGCCCCGTTAGGTCGAAGTCTCACCTAGTTCAGCGTAAGCTTGAACCGCATCAGGTCCGCGGAGACGTCGTAGTTGTTCGTGTTGCCCGTGGTTGGGCAGGCGCAGAGTTGGACGGCGATCAGTCCGCTGCTGCTTATGTACGTGGAGACGGCCGTCGTCTCGGTCGTATACCACACGTCTGTCGTGGACTTCATCCCGTACCAGTCCTCGATGAAGATTGGGGCGCTGTCGCTGGCCCTGATCCAGTACGTCAGACCGTGGTCCGGAGTGTCGGACCGGCTGGTCTTCCCCTGGTACTCGACGGTGATCTTGGACACCTGAGCCGGGGTGTAGGTGGTGTCAACGCTGTACTTGATGGCGTAGTGCCGGTCACTGGTGTTGCACCGCGTGACCAGGTAGACGCTGTTGTCAGACTGGAGATCGCTCACGGTGCCTGAGACCAAGGTGATCCCGGTGCCGAGAGTGTAGGTGTCGGGGTAGACGTACACCTCGTTCGGGCTAACCGTGATGTAGTTGGTCTTGGTGTTGGTGTTCGAGCCGGCCGAGTTCGTCGCGGTCAGCGCCACGGTGTAGGTCCCCGCAGCATAGGTATGGCTCGGGTTCTGCGCCGTGCTCGTGGTGCTATCCCCGAAGGTCCAGGACCAGGAGGTCGGGGTGTTGGTCGAGGAATCGGTGAAGGCCACGGTCAGCGGCACGGTGCCAGAAGTCGGGTTTCCGATGAAGTTCGCCACCGGCGGGCTCACCGTGACCAACTGCA
>CAZUGW010000014.1:1989-7456 GCA_964620055.1 uncultured bacterium | reverse complement strand
GCTGTCCATGTAGGTCGAGACCGCGGTGGTGTTCCAGGTCCAGTCGGTGTCGCTGGTGCCGGGAAGCCAAGTGCCGCCGCGATCCTCCCAGACCCCGTCACTCTTGCGCGTGAACCTGACGGTGGAGGCCGGGGTGTCGCTGCGGCTCATCTTGGCCTGATACTCATAGGTGATCTGGCTTACCTGGGCTGGAGGGTAGATGGTGTCGGCCGTGTACATGATCCCGTAGCGTTGGGTGCTGGTGTCGCAGCGGATCACCATATATCCGCCGTTGTCGGTGGTCAGGTCAGAAAGCCCGCCGGACTGCAGCGCGCACCCGGGGGTGTACCAGTTCACGGACCACGTGTCCGGGTAGACGATCACCTCGTTGGCCGCGGACACGGTGATGTAGTTGGTCTGGGTCTTGGTGTTGTTGCCGGAGGCGTTGGTGGCCGTGAGGGCCACCGTATAGTCTCCCGCGGTGGTGTAGGTGTGGCTCGGGTTCTGGCTGGTGCTGGTGTTGTCGTCGCCGAACGTCCACGACCAGGAGGTCGGTGTGTTCGAGGAGGTGTCGGTGAAGCTCACCGCGAGCGAGACTTGCCCGTTGACCGGCGTGCCGGTGAAGTTGGCCACCGGAGGCGGGACCGTGACCGCAATGTAGTTGGTCTTGGTATTGGTGTTGCTGCCATAGGAATTGGTCGCGGTCAGCGCCACGGTGTAGGTCCCGGCCGCGTAAGTGTGGTTCGGGTTCTGCGCCGTGCTCGTGCTGCTGTCCCCGAAGGTCCAACTCCACGAGGTCGGGGTGTTGGTGGAGGTATCGGTGAAGCTCACCGCCAAGGGCGCGGTGCCCGAGGTGGGGCTGCCCGTGAAGTTCGCGACAGGGGCAGAGCCGCCGCCCGTCGGCTTGAGGGCGATGCTCATCATGCCCTTGGACGCCGAAGTCGCGCAGGTGACGGCGGTGTTGCCAATTGCTCCGGCCGCCGCCTTCCCGCCAGTAGCGATGGCGAGCCCGGCGCCGTTGCCGGCCGTCACCGTGTTGTCTGTCTGCTCGGTGAGGCTGGTCAGGTTGGCATTCGTCCAGGCCGAGAAGTTTGCCGTGCCCGACGCGTCGGGCAGAGAGATGGCAATCGCCGCCACGACGAGCGTGTTAGCCACGGTCGTGGTCGCGCTAGGGATTGACCCGCTGGTGTCCGCGGTGGATTCGACTCCGCCCGCGGTCACGTCCCACGGATCGCCGGAAGTGGCGCAACCACGCACCGCGATGACGCGGCCCAGTTGGTGATTGCCCGAGTCGCTCGTGGTCGGCGCGCCCTGGGTCCCGTTGTAGCGCGACCAGAAGACCGTGAGTCGCGTCGCGGTGGAGGAGGCCGCGGTGCCGGTGCCCTGCGGGGAGTTCGTCACCGCGGTCCAAGTCCCGCCGTTCTGGTTGGAGATGGAGATGGCCTCGTTCGCGGTCTCCAGGAACAGCAGCAAGATGTCGTTGCTCGCGAGACCCGCGGGCAGCACGGGGGTGATCGCTCCGGTGCCGGAGGCCACCGCGCCGGCCGCCACGAAGGTGGGAGTGGGGTTGGCGCTGACGGAAATGTAGCTCGTCTTCACCTCATCGTCGAACCCGCCCGCGTTCGTGGCGCGCAGCGAGACCGTGTAGCTGCCCGCGCTGGAGTACGTGTGCGACGGGTTCTGTGAAGTGGAGGTGGTGCTGTCACCGAAGTTCCAGCTCCACGAGGTAGGCGTATTGGTCGAAGAGTCCGTGAACGCTACCGCCAGAGGAGCCATCCCACTCGTCGGCGTCCCGGAGAAGGCCGCGACTGGAGCCGGCGGGTTCACGGTGATGTAGTTCGTCTTCACTTCATCATCGTAACCATAGGCATTGGTCGCGCGCAGCGAGACCGTGTACGTACCCGCCGAACTGTAGGTGTGGCTCGGACTCTGAGTGGTTGAGGTGCTGGAGTCGCCGAAGTTCCACGACCACGAAGTCGGCGTGTTGGTCGAGCTATCCGTGAACGTCACCGCCAACGGCATGGTGCCCGAGGTGGGCGTGCCCGAGAAGGCCGCCACGGGAGGCGGAGGAGTGACGGTGATGTAGTTCGTCTTCACCTCGTCGTCGTAGCCCGCGGCGTTCGTCGCCCGCAGTGAAACGGTGTAGCTGCCCGCGGAGTTGTAGGTGTGGCTCGGGCTCTGGGTGGTGGAGGTGCTAGAGTCGCCGAAATTCCACGACCACGAAGTCGGGGTGTTGGTAGACGAGTCCGTGAAGGCCACCGCGAGAGGCGCCGCCCCCGAGGTCGGTGTCCCGGAGAAGGCCGCCACCGGAGGCGAACCGCCGCCCGACACGGTGATGTAGCTGGTTTTGGTCTCGCTATCCGCGCCGGCGGAGTTCGTCGCGGTCAGCACCACGTTGTAACTCCCGCCGCTGGCATAGGTGTGGCTCGGATTCCGCGACGTGCTCGTCCCGCCATCCCCGAAGGTCCACGACCAAGAGGTGGGCGTGTTGGAGGAGCAGTCGGTGAAGGTCACCGCCAGTGGCGCATTGCCGGAGCGAGGACTGGCGAGGAAGTCGGCGATCGGCGTGATCGTGCTGCTAACCAACTCGAGCCGCCAGCGCATCACGTCGTTCGAGACGGTGTAGTCGGACGTCCCGTAGGGGCAGCCGCACCACTGAAAGCCCAGGATGCCGTTGCTGGTCATGAAGTTGCTGACGTTGGTGGTCTCGAAGGTCCAGTCGGTGTCCGTGGTATCCATCATCCAGAAGCCGAAGTACTGATTCACCAGATCGGACCGCTGAATGAAGATCCGTCCGGCGTCCGGCTGGGTGGCGCTGCTGCGCTTCACTTGATGCTCGTAGGTGATCCGCGACACCTGAGACGGGGTGTAGGGGGTGTCAACTGTGAACTTGAGCGCGTAGCGCTTCTGCGCGTCAGTGGACTGCATCACCATATAGGACTGGTCATCGTTCTGGAGGTTGGAGAGGCCGCCGGAGACGATGTTCAGCCAGCTTCCGGTCCAGGTATCCGGATAGACGACCGCTTCCTGGATCACGTTGATGTAGTTGAGCTTCACCTCCGTGTCCTGCCCCGAGGCGTTGGTAGCCGTGAGGGTGACGGTGTACTGGCCCAGAGAGGAGTAAGTGTGGCTGGGGCTCTGGCCGGTTGAGGTCCCGCCATCCCCGAAGGTCCAGGACCAAGAGGCGGGAGTGAACAGGGAGAGGTCGGTGAAGGTCACCGCGAGCGGGGCCGGTCCCCTCTGCTTGGCGGCCTGGAATCGGGCCGAGGGGGCGCGCGCCGTCCCCAGGACCAGGTCAGCGAGATCATCGCGCGCCTGCTCGTAAGGGAGGTTGCTGTTGGACCAGTCGGGCTGGGGGACCGCGCTGTCCATGACGTGAGGTAGCAGGTCCTGGAGGACGTTCTGCACCTGCGCGCCCTTGCCGGCCTGCTCCGCCAGCCACATGTACTCGTAATCCTGCGCACCGCGCCGATACATTTTCATGCGGATGGAGGCGACGGGGCCGTTGTACTGCCGGTCCTCCGCGGGGAACACGTAATCCCGGCCGGGGTAGAACAGGGTCCCGTTGCCGTTCATGAAGTCCGCCGGGGCGCCGGTGTTCCAGGTCCCCGGGTCGGCCCACACGTTGATCGCGGTGTTGGGGTTGATCTCGTTCCAGTTGCGGACCCAGTGGGAGCTATCCCAGGTGAACCAGCGGCGCAGATCGCACTTCTTCGCGATCCAGGGCTTCAGGCGGAAGGCGATGCCCCACTCGTCAATGTTGTCCAGGGGGGTCTTAGGACGATGGGCGGCGTAGGGCCACACGTCCTCACCGCGGGCGCGCGCCGAGGCCGCTCTTACCTGGGAGTAGTCAGAGATCGGTGAGCCCCAGCGATCTACGTAGCCGATCAGGTCGTCGGCGATCCTCTCGCTGATGTAGACCGGGAGGGTGTGCCCCGGCCCGGGGTTCTGGTGAATCCAGTTGCCGCGGGTCTGGATGCCGGGGTAAACGTCAGGGGTCGGCTCGTCGTAGAGGTAGAGGAAGCGGGTGACACTGGGCGCGTTGGTGTTGAACCAGTTCTCCCAGAGGTCGGAGTTGGTCTGGAAGTAGGTCTGGTCATTGTTGTACCACGAACCGTACGTGCCCACGGAGAAGATGGAGTCTCCCACCCCCTCGCCCGGCCCCTCATAGTTATAGGCCGAGGTGTAGGCCGTACCGTCGAGGGCGGTCTTGAAAGTCGCGTTGTTGATCGGGTCGAAGCACCCGATCAGTTCAAAGCGGTGGCGATGGGCCATCCGGAGGTAGTCCAGCACCACCGCGTCATGGGCCGCGTTGCAGGTGCCGGTGTTGTGCCGGGGGCCGAGGACGTTGCGCCCCAAGAACACCATGCTGGTGTAGTGCATGGTATCCGACAGCGTGAAGTTCATCACTTCGAGATTGAGGGGGATCACCTGCGCGGTGGAACCGCCGACGGTGACGGTGATGGTGCCTGTGTAGACGCCGGCCGGCAACCCCTTGTCCACGTAGATATCCACCCAGACGGCCTGGTTCTGGTTGGCGGAGATGTTGAAGGGCGCGCCGCCCTTACCGGAGGCGGCCGAGAACGGCACCAGGGCATCCGGCATCCAGCCGGTGGTCATGCCCAGCTCCCAGGGCTGCGCGTACCCCTCGTTCGGGTCCAGGGAGAGATCGGTAACATTTAGGTAGTGCTCCGTGAACAGCTCCACTCCCATCCCGAGGTAGTTGTTCGCCGCGAGCAGCGGGTGGCTGCCGCGGATGGTGTTGCCGCCATTCGTCAGGTTGGAGACGGTGACGTTCACGTTGTTCACCGTCGCGCCGCCAGCCTGCAACTCTAGCTGGAAGGCCACAATCTCGTTCCGGGCGGCAGACAGGTTGACGCTGCTGCCGTTCCACACCGAGTTCCCATTCTTCAGCGGGCTGGTGAGGTTGTCGCGGAAGATCTTCTCTCCGTCATCTACCGCCCAGATGCTGGCCAGGCCGAGTTGGGCCTGAGCGGGGCCGGCCAGCGTCCCGATCAGCAAGGTCACGCAGCCCACCACTAGCAACCACGACACGAGACGGAATCGGGTCATTCGCTCCTCCCTTCCCCCAAAGCTAGACAGCTCTTCCAGTGCACCATCACTCCCTCCTCAGATCGCGTTGGCACGGCCCCGCGGGTTGCACCCAGGGGAATCCGTGCTATACTGGTGCTATCACCGCTCACCAGTGTAGCCTGCCATGTCCCTCCCTCACTCCGAAAAACACCGAAATCCCTCCGTATTCCGCCGATGACCTCCATCCCGCGCGAGGCCGGGTTCGTTGACCTCGAGGGGGTCTTCCCGGCCCGACGTTACGAGCACGGCCTCTCCGCTGATTCCCCCGTTTCCGCCTCCGAACGTACCTTCACCGCGGCCACGGCCACCGAGGTGGATCTCCACGAGGGGTTGGAGGTGGGGGTGATGTTGAGCGGGGCGCAGGAGCGACACTGGGGAGACTGGGTGGAGACCA
>CAZUGW010000014.1:0-1979 GCA_964620055.1 uncultured bacterium | reverse complement strand
TCCCGGTCTTCCTCGCCGACGAGATGCTGGGAGATGACCCCTGGCTCACGCTCTTTGCCGTCCCCCCCAAAGCGCGGCCGCGGGTGAGTTCCACGGAGCTGCGCCGGCAGATGCTGGCCGTTGGCTGGGACATCTACTATGAGATTCACCGGCAACCCTACGGCTGGCAGACCGCGCTCCGCCTCGACCTGCTGAAGATCCTCCTCGCCCTTCGACGCGCGTGGACGCCGCCCGCCACGTATACTCCAGTGGCCTCCCCCACGAACGATCTCAGTCGCGTCATGCCCGCGCTTCACCTCCTCCACGACGATCCGCGCGGCCACACCACCGTCGCCCAGGCCGCCGCGGCCTGCTCTCTCAGCGCTTCCCAGTTCGCCTGCATCTTCCGTCGGACCATGGGAGTGACGTTTGGCCGCTTCCGCACCCGCGCCAGGCTCTCCGGGGCCGCCCAGTTGCTCCTCACTACGCCCCTTTCCATCGCGGCCGTCGCGCGGCGCACCGGCTTTGCCAGCGACACCCACCTCCATGACATCTTCGCCAGACACTACCGCTGCACCCCAGGCCAGTACCGCCAGCGGCATCGGTAGTCTGCCGCGGAAGGTGCGAGACGAGTTACGATTGCTTCGGCACGGCAGAGGCTGTCTCACTACCCGGCGCGCTAAGTGGGCCGGCCCTGATTTGATGGACGCCTCGATAGGTGGTTTGGTATAAACATACCAGGAGATCGAGGTGAGCGATGGGAAAACGTCGGCAGTACACGAATGAGTTCAAGCTGGACGCGGTGAAGCTGGTCGAGAGTAGCAACGCGCCAATGGCTCACGTGGCCCGGAATCTGGGCATTGGCGAGACGGTGCTGAATCGCTGGGTGAAGCAGTTCAGCCCGCGCGCGGATGGGACGCGATTCACGCCCGATGCGCAGGAGGAACTGATCCGGCTGCGGCGGGAGAACACGCAGTTGAGGCTGGAGCGCGACATCCTAAAAAAAGCCATCGGTATCTGCACGAAGGAACTGCCGTGAGATACCGCTTTGTGCGCCAGCACGCCCAGCAGTTCCCAATCACTCTCCTGTGCCGGGTGCTGGAGGTGTCCCCGAGTGGCTACTATGCCTGGCGCACCCGCCCGGAGAGCCCCCGGCAGCAGGCAAATCGCACGCTGGTGGGACAGATCCAGGCCGTGCAGACCCACAGCCGTGGCACCTACGGACGGCGTCGCGTCCACGCCCAGTTGCAGGCTCAGGGAAGACTCTGTTCGGTCAACCGGGTGGCCCGTCTGATGCGCCAGCACGGGCTGCTGGCGCGCTCCAGACGCCGTTTCCGGGTCACCACCGACTCCCGGCATACTTTCCCGGTGGCGCCGAACCGCCTGGGGCGCGACTTCTCGACGAACGCACCGGACCAGGTGTGGGTGAGCGATATCACCTATCTGGCCACCGACGAGGGATGGCTGTATCTGGCGACGGTGATGGACCTGTACAGCCGGCGGATCGTGGGCTGGAGCATGCAGGAGCGCGTGGACCGGAGCCTGACCCTGTCTGCACTGGAGATGGCGGTGACGCAACGCCAGCCGGCACCCGGGCTGACCCACCATTCGGATCGCGGGGTTCAATACGCGTGCGGGGACTACCAGGCGAGCCTGACGCGCCACGGGATGCGGTGCTCCATGTCTCGCAAGGGAGACCCCTGGGACAATGCGCCGCAAGAGAGCTTCTATGGCTCTCTCAAAGGCGAACTGCTTCACGACCGTCACGAGACCCGGGCGCAGGCCCGCAGGGAGGTGTTTGAGTACCTTGAAGTCTTCTACAATCCCTCTGGGATGGCGTTGCCCATCCCAACGGGATGGCAGAGCCACCGACAGCGGCTGCACTCCTCATTAGGCTACCTCTCCCCGGTGGCCTTCGAGAAGCAGCCCGCGGCGAAGGCTGCTTAGAAATTCTAACAAAACCCTGTGAGGGGATTGGAATGACAGTCGCATCGGAGGCA
>CAZUGW010000013.1:13629-19675 GCA_964620055.1 uncultured bacterium | reverse complement strand
CGCTTCGACTCCACCATCCCCAGGTCGTCAATCAACTGCTCTTCGCCCACTCCGCCGAGGGTGACCACGGACAGCACTTGCGTCTGCCCGCGGGTGAAGAGCGCGGAGCCGTGGGTGCGCGGCAGCAGTCCCACCGCACAGGAGATCTGTCGAACCTCATCCACCCTCCGCCCGTCCGGGCGTCGGCCCTCATCGAGGATGAGGCGGCGCAGTTCCTGATAGGTCTGCTTCTCCAGGGCGCGACGAATCTCTCCGGTCTTCTCCGGGAACTCCTCGGCCAACTCCTCCGCAAGCTGCTTCACGATCGCGGAGGTCCGGTTCTCCCGCGTCTTCTTGTCCTGGTTCTGGATGGACTCGCGAATCTGATCCGAGAACTTGGCGACGGCGGTCTTGATCTCGTCGCTGACCACCACGGGGGTGTACTCCATCTTCGGCTTCCCGGCGTCGGCGGCGAGCTTGCGCTGCATCTCCATCAGGGCCTCGGCCCGCGGCAGCGCGAAGCGAATCGCCTCCAGCACCACCGCCTCGGAGAGTTGATCGGCCACGCCCTCCAGCATCACCACCCCGCTCGGGCTAAGGGAAACGGTGAGGTCGAGGTCGCTCTGGTCGAGCTGATCGTAGGTCGGGTTGACGACGAACTCCTCGCCGATGCGCGCCACGCGCACCGCCCCCACCGGACCCAGGAAGGGGACGCTGGAGATACTCAGGGCCGCCGACGCGCCCAGCAGCGCGGGGATGTCGGGGGGGTTCTCGAGATCGGCGGAGAGCACAGTGCCTACGACTTGCACGTCGTTGCGGAATCCCTCGGGGAAGAGCGGTCGGATGGAACGGTCGGTGCGGCGCGCGGTGAGGATGGCGGTTTCGCTGGGTCGTCCTTCTCGGCGGATGTAGCGGACGCCGGGAATCTTCCCGGCCGCGTACATCTTCTCCTCGAAGTCCACCAAGAGGGGGAAGAAGTCAATGCCCTCGCGGGGGGAGGCGACGCCCACGGTCACGAGGACGATGGTGTCACCAAGGCGAACCACTACCGCTCCGTCGGCCTGTTTCGCCAGGGTGCCCGTCTCGACGGAAATGGTCTTTCCGTCGAGATCACAACTTGCCATTGCCACAACATTTGCCTATCCGGGCAAGGCCGCCGTGAGCCGCAAGGCTCCGCCCTCTCCGGACAGGAATCTCCCCTGCACCGATGTCTGCCGACGGCCGGGGCTCTCGGCACACAGTGGTTCAGGAGACTTCCCTGCAGGAGGAGGTTCGTGCGGGGCTTGCGGATCGCGAACAGCTTCGCCCTACGCTATCGTTTCGCCCTCATCTGAGGGCGGACAAACCCGAAACAGTGTTACGCTTCCCGTCGCGCCCTCGTCTTGTCGCGCAGCCCGAGCTTGCCGATCAGCGCGCGATAGCGCGTGATGTCGGAGCGGCTCAGGTAGTCGAGCAGCCGCTGGCGGCGACCGATCAGCATCAGCATTCCCCGGCGGGAGTGGTGGTCCCGCTTGTGCAGGCGAAAATGCTCCTGAAGCTGGTTGATCCGCGCGGTGAGCAGCGCGACCTGCACTTCCGGCGAGCCCGTATCGCTCGCATGGAGTTGATTATCCACGACGACAGTTTGCTTCACTTCCTTGACCAGCGGCACCAGAACGTATCCTCCTCGGACTACGCGCGACGTCTCGCGCACTCTCTTCGTATATTCCACGCCAAATCATAACACATCGCTAGGTGCTTGTAAACCCGCCAGCAACACTCTGGCGTGGTGGCAGTCCTCGACCATCTGGGCCGTCAGTGCCTCCACCGACGGGAACCGCCGTTCCTCGCGCAATCGCGAGACGAACGCTACCCGCAGTTTCCGGCCCAACAGCCGCGGTCTGCGTTCCGAGTCGAGCAGGTGCACCTCGAGGCGCCGGTCGCTGCCCGATCCAAACGTGGGCCGAACGCCGAGGCTCGCCACCGCCGGTGCGAACCGGCTCACGCCCGCCCAACAGGCGTAGATCCCGTTCGGCGGCATGGCCTTGAACGGCGGCGGGTCGAGGTTCGCGGTCGGGAAACCGAGCTCCCGCCCCCGCCGATCGCCCGGCACGACCGTGTTGCTGAGCTGATAGGGCCGGCCCAGCAGTCGCGCCGCCTCCTCCATCTGCCCCTTGGCGATGAGCGTGCGGACGCGCGTGCTGCTGACCACCCCGCCGTCCACGGTCACCGGCGGGCAGCCGCAAAACGTGAATCCGCACTCCCGCGAGAGCCGCTCCAGCAGCCGCGCGTCGCCCCGTCCCCCGGCCCCGAAGCGCCATCCCTCCCCCACCGTCAGGCAGCAGGCGTGCAGCCGATGGGCGAGGAGGTCGCGCACGAACGTCTCGGCGGGCATGTGGGCCAGGGAGAGATCGAAGCGCGCGACAATCGTGATCTGCACGCCTAGTGCGCGGAAGAGCGCGACCTTCTCGTCTATAGTGGTCAGCAGTTGAGGGGTGCCGCGGCGGAACAGCACCGCCTCCGGGTGCGGCGCGAAGGTGAGCACGGCCGGCACGCAGCCGCGCTCCTGCGAGAGGCGCACCGCGGTGGTGATGATTTCACGATGGCCCAGGTGGACGCCATCGAATACCCCCGCGGCCAGGCACAGGGGGGTGCGCAGGCGGCGCTCCGGCAGTCCGTGGATAACCCTCACTGCGGGAGTTCCTCTTTCGTTACCAAGATGAGTCGGGGGCGAAGCTGCCCGGCGGCGGTCGCCTCACCCAGCCCCAAGAAAATGCCACGTTCGCCATAGACCCTCACAGGCCAGGCCGCCGGAATTCGCGTCAGCACGCACGTACCCACGATGAAGGCCGCGGCCGTGGGCGCGTCCAGTTCTACCCGCGGCAACTCTGACAGCGGCCAATCCGGCGGGAGAAGGAGCGCCTCGGCTTCATCCCGTTCACAGGCGGCGGCGAACTCCTCCAGCGTCACGGTCTCGGACAGCGCGAACCGCCCGGAGCGCGTACGAAGGAGGAAGTCGAGATAGGCCCCGCACCCCGCGGCCCGGCCGAGATCGTCGGCCAGCACGCGGATGTAGGTCCCGGCGGAGCACACCACGTCCACCAGCGCCCGCGCCCGCCGGCCCGGCTGGAACTCCACCAGGTCGAGTTGGGAGAAGACGACGCGGCGCGGCGGCGCGATTACGCTCACGCCCTTTCGCGCCAGCTCGTGAAGGCGCTTGCCGTCCACTTGCGCGGCTGAGAACGCGGGAGGGACCTGCTCTCTTTCTCCCACCATTTCGGACAACAATTCGCGCACGCGCGTTTCGGTCAACTCGGAGGCGTCGGCGGTCGAGGTCACGCGGCCCTCTCCGTCGAGAGTGTCGGTGGTCAGGCCGAACGCGACTTCGGCGCGATAGGCCTTCTCGCTCTTCCCCGCGTAATCGAAGAGCCGCGTGGCGCGGCCGACGGAGATGGGCAGCACTCCCGCGGCCGCGGGGTCGAGGGTGCCGAGGTGACCGACGCGGGTGAGGCCGAGCTGCCGGCGCACGAAGGCCACGGCATCATGGGAGGTCATGCCGGGCGGCTTGAGGAGGTTAATGAACCCGTCTCGCGCCATCGCTGGTCCTAGAGGCCGAACAATTCGCAGGCCGCCGCGAGCACCAAGTTCCGCGCTTCCTCGGGCGTCCCCTTGATGGTGCAACCCGCGGCCGCCCGGTGCCCGCCCCCGCCGAAACGGAGCGCGATCTGGCTCACATCCGGCTCGGTATCGGAGCGCAGGCTGACCCGCACCTCGCCTCCCTCCGTCTCCACGAGCAGGGCCGCGATGCGCGGCCCTCCCACCGTGCGAATCTGATCTATGATCCCCTCTGTATCCATGTGCACCGCGCCGACTTCGGCGAAGTCCTGCAGGCTGAGTATCGAGCTCACCACCTGCCCCTCGAGGTGGAGCGCCAGGCGCGCCAGGGCCACGCCCATCAGGCGCACCGCGGCGGGGGAGCGCTGGAAGTAGACCGTTTTCGCCACGTAGAACGGGTCGGCGCCGGCGCGCACCAACTCCGCGGCGATCGCGAAAGAGCGCTCTGTGGTGTTGCTGAAGGCGAACCGCCCGGTGTCGGTGAGAAGGGCGGTGTAGAGACAGGTGGCGATGTCGGGGGTGAGTTCCGCGCCCATCTCCCGCAGCAAGTCGTAGATGATCTCGGCCGTGGCCGCCGACGCGGGGTCCACTACCTGCACGTGGCCGAACGAATTCCCCGTGGCGTGGTGGTCTATGTCAATGAGCTGCGGCAGGGCGGCGAACGCCGACTCCAGGTCGCCGATCCGCGTGATCCCGTCGCTGTCCACTACGATGCCCAGTTCGGCCGGCCACTCGGGCGGCGTCGCGGAGATCAGGTCGGCCCCGGGGAGAAAGCGGTAGTCGCTGGGCGCGGGGTGGGTGCAGAGGCGCGCCACGCGATGGCCCCCGGCCTCCAGCGCCAGGGCGAGGCCGAGCATGGAGCCGAGCGCGTCGCCGTCGGGGCGGATGTGGGTGGCGAGGTAGATATCTCTATGGCTCTGAATCAGATGGATCGTCTGCTTCAGGTCGGGGCTGGTCTTCGTGTTGCTCATGGAGTACCTGGTCCAGCAGATCGAGCGTGCGGGAGCCGCGCTCCAGGGATTCGTCCAGTTCGAAGGTCAGGAACGGGATGGGCCGCAGGTCCAACGCTTCTCTCAACTCGGCGCGAATGTACCCGGCCGCGCTTTGCAGGCCGCGGATCGTCTCGTCGCGCAGCTCGCGCTCCCCGTAGACGCTCACATAGACGCGCGCGTTCTTCAGGTCCGGGGCCACGTTCACTTCCGAGATGGTGGCCATGCGGACCCGCGGGTCCTTCAGCTTGCGCAGGAGGATGGTGCTGATCTCTGCGCGGAGTAGATTCCGAACGCGCGCCACGCGCTGCGATGGCATCTGCCGTCCTCGCCGCCCCTCTCACAGGAACTCCAGGATCTGGTCCAGCACCACGACGCGGGGTTCTCCCTCGACGAGGTTGACCACCTTGGACATCATCTCGTTGAGGAACCGGTGCTCGTTCGCTACTCCCACCATCGCGAGGGTGGCGAAGCGCACGGAATCGAGATGGTCCACCTCCGCCGCGCCGACGTTGAACCGCCCTCGGATGCGATCCAGCAGGCTGCGGATCACGTGCCGCTTGTCCTTCAACGTGACGCCGTCGCTGATCTCCAACTCGATGAGGAGAGAGGCAAGGTGCATCCGACACCTCTCACACGCCTGGCCGGCGCACCTCGCGCTGCTCCACGCACTCGATGATGTCGCCCACCTCGAATCCGTTGAAGCTCTGCATGGAGAGGCCGCACTCGAAGCCCTGGAGGACTTCGCTCATGTCGTCCTTGAGATGCCGCAACCCGGTCAGCGCCCCCTCGTGCACCGCCTGCCCCTTGCGCATCACGCGCACTTTCGCACTGCGCAGGATATGCCCCTCGAGTACGTAGCAGCCCGCGATGGTCCCGATGCGGGAGGAGCTGAACAGCGCGCGCACTTCGGCCCGCCCCGAGACGTACTCCTCGAAGATCGTCTCCAACATCCCGGTCATGAGCAGTCGGACTTCGTCGAGCAGGTCATAGATCACGTCGTAGCGCCGGACCTGGATGCCCTCATCCGACGCCACGCGCTTGGCCGGGGCATCCACCCCTACCTGGAAGCCGATGATGACGGTCGGCTTGCTCGCAGACGCCAGGCTCACGTCGGACTCATTCACGTCACCCACACCGGAGTGGAGAATCTCGAAACGCACTTCCTCATGCCGCAACTGGCTCAACGCGGCCGTGATCGCCTCGATGGACCCCTGCACATCGGCCTTGAGGATGAGGTTGAGGACTTTCATCTCCCCCCGGGCGAGCAGCCGCGAGATCTCGGCCAGCGAGCGCGGTCCGGTGATCACCAACTCGGCCGCGCGCGTCGCCGTGCGGTGCCGCTCGGCGATGGCGCGCGCCTCGCGCTCGTTCGCCACCACTTTGAACAGCTCGCTCGCCTCCGGCGCCTCGGACAGCCCGATCACCTGCACCGGCGTGGAGGGCCCGGCCTCGGTGATGCGCTCCCCATGTTCATCCATCAT
>CAZUGW010000013.1:11891-13619 GCA_964620055.1 uncultured bacterium | reverse complement strand
CGGACACCGGTCCCGCGACGATAGCATCGCCGGTCCGCACTGTCCCCTCTTGCACCAGCACCGTGGCCACCGGGCCGCGGCGCTTGTCCAACTCCGCCTCCAGCACCACGCCCTCCGCCGGCTTGTCCCTCACCGCGCGGGCCTCGTTCATGTCGGCGACGATCACGATCATCTCCAACAGATCCTCGATCCCCGTCTTCTGCAGCGCGGAGACCGGCGCGTAGATGGTGTCGCCGCCCCACTCCTCGGGCACCAGGTTCTTCTCGGAGAGCTGCCGCTTGATGTAATCCGCCGACGCATCCGGCCGGTCCATCTTGTTCACCGCGACGATCACGGGCACGCCGGCGGCCTTCGCGTGGTCCGCGGCCTCGATGGTCTGTGGCATCACGCCGTCGTCCGCCGCCACCACCAGGATGGCGATGTCGGTCACCTGCGCGCCGCGGGCGCGCATCGCGGTGAAGGCCTCGTGGCCCGGCGTGTCAATAAACGTGATAGTGCGCCCGCGGACATCTACTTGGTAGGCGCCGATATGCTGGGTAATCTGCCCTGCTTCCTGGGCCGTGACGTTGGTCTCGCGGATGGCGTCGAGCAGCGTGGTCTTGCCGTGGTCCACGTGGCCCATTACGGTCACGATGGGCGGCCTCACCGGGGCGTCCGGCGGGGCGACGCGGCGCGGCACCACGCGCTTCAGGGCGGCAGGGACAACCGGCTCCTCGACTTCCGGAATGACCGGGGCCGCGGGGGCCGCGACCGGGGCGGCCACAGCCACCGGCTCGGGCTCGGGTTCCGGCTCCGGCACTGCCACCACCGGGGCCGCCTCCACCTCCACGGTGTACCCCCACTGCTCGCCGATGAGGACCGCGAGCGTGGGCGACACGACGTCGCCCTCCGAAAGGGTCTCTCCCATTCCCGTCGCGGCCTCCACCACCACGTCCGCGTCGGTGTCGAGGGCGGTCGCGAAGTCCGCGATCGAGATCGGCGCCTTCAGCCGGATGACGTTGCCCGGCCCTTCCTCCACAGGCGCCGCCGGCGCGGGCGCGGCGGGAAACGGGCGGACCACTCTGGGGGCGGGAGGGGTGGCGGCGGGGGCCTGGGCCGGCGCGGGAGCGCCGCCCTTCCCAAGCCGTGCGCGGAGGATCGGCAACTGCTCCGGGGGGACCGTCGAACTGGAGGTCTTGCCGCCGACTCCCAACTCCTCCAGGAGGAGCAGGATGTCCCGACCCGACACTCCCAATTCTCTGGCGAGCTCATGAACTCTCATGCTCTGCCCATCTCACCTCTTCATCCGCCTGAGGCGGATTCAGCTTTCCGACGCCGCCGGGGCGAGGTGTCGCCGCAACTCCGCGAGCACCTCGTCTCCGACCGCGACTCCCAGGGCGCGGCCCAGCTTTCGCTGTTTGATCGCCTTCTCCAGGCAATCCGCGCTCCGGCACAGATACGCGCCCCGCCCGGCCAGCTTACCCGTCTCATCCACGCGCACCTCGCCCTGCGGGGTGCGGACGACGCGCAGCAGGCCCAGCTTCGCTCCGACCTGCCGACACGCGAGACAGGTGCGTTGCGGCACGTGCCGCGCCGGCATGGTTGCTATGACTCCTGACTCTCTGCTACCGGCTCAGACTCCGGCGATTCCACCTCGGCCGGCTCGCTCACGTCCTCTTCGTCCGCGGCGGAGACCAACTCGCCCTCGGGCGCCGGGAGCGCGACCTCAGCCGGCGCCGCGACCTCTTC
>CAZUGW010000013.1:0-11791 GCA_964620055.1 uncultured bacterium | reverse complement strand
GTCCCCGGCGGGGATAAGCTCCTCGAGTTGCGACTCGGTGACGGCCGCCGCGACCTCTTCGTCCCCGGCGGGGATAAGCTCCTCGAGTTGCGACTCGGTGACGGCCGCCGCGACCGCTGCCGCGGCCTGCGCCTGGGCCGCCGCCTGCATCTGCGCGATCTGAGCCTCGCTGCGGATATCAATCCGCCAGCCGGTCAGACGGGCCGCGAGTCGGACATTCTGCCCCTCCCGCCCGATGGCGAGTGAGAGCTGGTTGTCCGGCGCGATCACCATGGCGGACCGCGTGCCCTCGTCAATAGTCACGTGGCTCACCTTCGCGGGGCTGAGCGCGCTGGCGACGTACTTCGTCGGCTCGTCGCTCCACCTTACGATGTCCACCTTCTCGCCCCGCAACTCGTCCACCACCGCCTGCACGCGCGAGCCGCGATGCCCCACGCAGGCCCCGACGGGGTCCACGTTCTCCTGCCGCGACCACACCGCGATCTTGCTCCGCGCGCCGGACTCCCGGGCCTGCGCCTTGATTTCCACCACCCCCTCCTGCAACTCCGGCACTTCCAACTCGAACAGCCGGCGCAGCAGGCCTGGGTGGCTGCGCGAGACCAGCACCCGCGGCGTCTTGGTGGTGCGCTTCACCTCGAGGATGTAGATCTTGATGCGCTCGCCAAACCGGTAACTATCCAAATGGCTCTGCTCGGAGGGCGGCAGAATCGCCTCCACCTTGCCGAGGTCAATGAACACCGTGCCCGTGCGCCCCTCGCGGCGCTGCACCACGCCGGTCACCACGTCCCCGTCGCGGCTCTGGAACTCGCTGTAGATGATGTCCCGCTCGGCCTCACGGATGCGCTGGGCCACCACCTGTTTCGCGGTCTGCGCGGCGATGCGGCCGAACTCGGCCGGCGAGACCTCGATGTCGAGGTAATCGCCCTCGCGCACCGTCGGATCGAGGCGGCGCGCCGCGGCGAGCGACATTTCCAGGTGCGGGTTCTCGACGTGCTCCACCACCTGCTTCCGGGTGAACACCGTCGCCATCCCGTCTTCCCAGTCAATCTCGACGTGGATTTCGCAGGCCGCCCCATGGTGCTTCTTGTAGGCGGAGACGAGCGCGGCTTCGATGATCTCGCTCAATGTCTGGAGCGGGATATCTTTCTCCCGGCCAATATCGCGTAATGCTTGCACGAAATCTGCTTGCATATTCCGTTGTCCTACTGCATTTTGCGCATTGCCGAGCCTCAGGCAATGCGCAAAATGCCCCGTGAGCGCCTCCCACGGCCCCTTTCAAATCGGCTCCCCGTTCCCCCCTCGCGGAACATCGAAGAGTGGGAGGGTTCCCACTCTTCGTCAGAACGGCAAAGCCTGAACTCCACCGTGAGTATAACAGGTTCGGGAAAGGTGTGCAAGCAATGCGCGAGTAGGGTCTAGGGGTTAGGGGCTCGACCCCCACGTCCCCTGGCCCCTCAATCCCACCTCAGCGCCTGGAATCCCGGCAACTGCGCGAACTCGGACAGCAGTTGGTTCAGGTCGGTCCCGGCGGGCAGGCGGAGGCCGACGTGTAGTTCGTCCTCCCCCTCGGAGGTGCGCGTGATATCCATGGTCTCGACCCGCAGCTCCTTCGCCTCCAGGAACCGCTGCATCTCCTCGATTCTCCCGGCGCCGCCCGCCACTCGCAGCGTCAGATGCGCGAAGCGGGAGCGAATCAGCATTCGCACCTCTACCTGCCGCAGGACCGTGAGGGTGAGCATGACGACCACGGTTCCCAGCACCGCGACCTCGTAGGCCCTGCCGCCGATCCCCACGCAGATGCCGATGGCGGCGACCGTCCACAGGCTGGCCGCGGTGGTCAGCCCGCGGACCTCGTTCCCGTGGCGGATGATGGTGCCGGCCCCGAGGAAACCCATGCCCGTCGCCACCTGCGCGGCGACGCGGGAGGGGTCGGCCTTGTTTCCGAAGGCGATGGAGGAAAGCGTGTAGATGGCCGAGCCGACGCACACCAGCACGTGCGTCCGCAGGCCCGCCGGGCGGTCGCGCGCCTCTCGCTGCCACCCGACGATCCCGCCGAGCACGACGGCGGCGACGAGCTTCAGCAACGTGTCGCTCAACGTCATCAAGTCCATGGGCTATCCCTCGGACAGCAGTTCCCGCGCCGTCGCCACCGCCTCGTCTGCGGCCACGGTGCGGCTCTCGCCTCCGCGCCGCCGCACCTCCACCTTACCCTCTCCCGCGAGGCGGCCCACCACTACCTGGATCGGAATCCCGATCAAGTCGGCGTCCTTGAACTTCACGCCCGGCCGTTCCGCGCGGTCCTCCAGGAGCGTGTCGAATCCGGCCGCGCCGAAGTCCGCGTACAATCGTTCGGCCAACTCCGCCTGGGTCGCGTCGTCCTGATTCACCAGGATCACCTCGGCGTCGAATGGGGCGACGGAGGGCGGCCAGACGATCCCGTTCTCGTCGTGGCATTGCTCCACGATGGAGGCGACCATGCGCGTGCTCCCGATCCCGTAGCAGCCCATCACGATGGACTTGCGCTCGCCAGCCTCATCGAGATAGGTGGCGTCGAGCACGTCGCTGTAGATCGTCCCCAGCTTGAAGACGTGGGCGAGTTCGATGCCGCGCAGAGCCGTGAACGCGCCGCCGCACGGGCACGGATCTCCGGCCTCGGCGCACCGCAGCCTGGCCCACCGCGAGACGGTGAAGTCGCGGTCCCAGTTCACGTTGCGCAGGTGCAGGTCCCCCTCGTTGCCGCCGGTGACGAAGTTCCGCTCGCCTCTCACTTCCTCGTCCGCGACGATCTCCGCCTCCCGGATGCCGACCGGCCCGGCGAATCCGACCGGAGCGCCGGTGACGCGGCGGATCACCTCGGCGTCGGCCATTTGCAGTTTCATAACCCCGAGCGCCTCCTTCAGCTTATCCTCGCTCAGTTCCCGGTCGCCGCGCACCAGGGCCGCGATGACGCGGTCGCCGGTGACATAGATCAAGGTCTTTACCAGCTTTTTCGCGGGTAGGCCCAGGAACGCGGTGACCTGCTCGATGGTCCGCTGCTCCGGCGTGTCCACGCGCTCCAGGGGCAGGAGCGGCTCGTCGCAAACTGCGATCTCTTGCGGCGCGGGCTCGGCCACCTCGGGCGTGGCCGCGTAGTCACACTTGTCGCAGATCAGGTAGTGATTTTCGCCCACCTCCGTCGGCATCTCGAATTCCTTCGTATCCCAACCACCGATCCCGCCGCCGGAGGCGAAGACGACGTGGTAGGTCACGCCGAGGCGCTGCAAAATGCGATGATAGGCCTCCACCATCGCGTCGTAGGAGCGATCCAACCCCGGCACGTCGCGGTCGAAGCTGTAGGCGTCCTTCATGGTAAACTCGCGCACGCGAATCAGCCCCCCGCGCGGCCGCGGGTCGTCGCGGAACTTGGTCTGGATCTGGTAGAGCGTGACCGGCAACTCGCGATAAGAGCGCACGGACGACCCGACCAGGGAGGTGATCACCTCCTCGTGGGTGCCGCCCAGGCAGAACGGCCGCCCGCCGCGGTCCTTGAGCTTCATCAACTCGTCGCCCCAGTATTCGGCCCGGCCGCTCTGTTCCCACAACTCGAGAGGATGAAGCGCGGGCAGCAGCACCTCCTGCGCTCCGGCGCGATCCATCTCCTCGCGGATGATGGTCTCGATCTTATGCACCACGCGCAACCCGAGCGGCAGCAGCGAGTAGATGCCGGCCGCGAGTTGCCGGATGTACCCGGCCCGCAGCAGCAGTTTGTGGCTGGTGAGTTCGACTTCCCCCGAGACCTGTCGCAGGGTGGGGGCGAAAAGGTGACTGGTTCGCACGAACGGTTCCCCTATCTATCCTGTACTTTGCTTGCCGATTTCCTTGCCGCGCAGAAACGCGGCGGCGATGTCCGCGCGGGTGAGCTCGTGGTGGTACATCTCCATGGCGCGGAAAAGGCGAATCCCCTCCTGGTCGTTCGCGACCTTCAGCCGCTGGAGCAAGAGATACCCGGGCGTGTACTCACTTCCGCCGGTGAGTTCGGCCGCCTCCGGGCTGCTGGTGTACTCGTTGTGCGCGGCGCGCTCCGCCCCGGCCAAACGCGGCTCCAGGTCCTGCCACTCTTCCTGCGTCATGCGCTCCATACCGATTCTCCTTGGATTCTCCGCCCGCAGGTCAGCGCCGGGCGACTAGTATCATCACGTCCTCATCCGCCGCGAGCCCGGACAGCTCGGCCCCCGCCAGAGAGAGCACCTGCGCCGCGCTCACCAGCCCGGACAGGACGACGAGCTTGGCCCGCACCCCCAGGAACACCTGGGGCAATTCCGCCCCCGCGTCCCCGTACTTCGTCTGTTCGTCCAACACCCGCGCGAGAGCGACTTGCGCCTCGGCCGCGGGTGCCACTTCCGCGCCGGCGTTGCGGAGCACCAGGCGCGTTACGCCCTGGTGGTCCACCACCGCCGCCTCGGTCTCGCGGTGCGTCACCAGCCCAAGCAGTCGGCGTTGCGCGCGTTCCGTCCGATAGGCCCGGAGCAGCGCGGTGTCCGCGATCGGCGTGACCTGTTCCGGGGGAACGCGCAATGACTTCGCCGCCGCCGCGCGCCGTTCCTCGTCTGTCGCGGCGCTTTGCGCCAGGTCTCTCTCTCGCAATTCGACCTGACCCGTGGCGATGGCGCGCAACACCGCGGTTCGCGCGTCGTACTCCACCTCCACGGTCACGCTCTCCGGGTCCGCGCCGGCGCGAATCGCGGCCTCCGCCGCGTCGCGGCGGATCTGCAGAATCGCCGCCTCCCCCGCGTCCGGCACCGTGCGCTCCACTACGTCCCTTACCAGGGCCAGCGCGGTGCCGATGGCCGACACCACCGCGTTGTTCGGCGCGATCCGCACCGGCAAGTCCAGCGCTTTCCCCACGGCCGGCACGAGCGCGCCGGCTCCTCCCCCACCCCCGATCAATTCCGTCGTCTCAGCGCTCATGCCGCGCTCCGCGAGCAAGGTCCGTACCGTGCGCGCGGCCTTCTCCGCGGCCGCGGCCAGCAAAGCGCGGGCCGCGCCGTCCGCGGTCTCCCGCAGGGCCGTCCCCAGTGCGGCCAAACCGAGGCGCGCGGATTGCGCATTACCCTGTGACCAATCTCCCTCCGGCGCCTCGCCGAGCGCATTGGCGGCGCAAGTGACGGTTACGGCCACGCGCTTTCCCTGCGCCTCCAGTGCGGCATAGTCGCCGGGGTCGCCTGCCAGCGGCGAGAGCTCGACCAGCTTCGCGTCCTGCAACTCCCCAGGCTCGGAGAACGTCGCGTACGGCATCCGCGCCAGATGCGCGCTGCGTGGGCCCACGTCCAGTATTGCGCCCCCGCGCAGGCGCGGCATGGACCCGCCCGCGACGCCGATGGTGCGCACGTCGAGCGTGCTCAGGAAGAGCCGATGCCCACCCACCTCCGCCGTTCGCACCAGGGCGCGCCCGTGCTGGATGGCGGTGATGTCGGTGCTGGTGCCTCCTACCTCGAGGAACACGCCCTCGCTCACTCTGACGTACATCAACGCCGCGGCCACGCCCGCGGCCGGGCCGGAGAGCAGGCTGAGCAGCGGTCGGCGGCGCAGGTCGGCCACGCTCATCACCCCGCCGTCGCTGCGCACCACCATCAGCGGCGCAGCGATCCCGCTCTCCCGCACCGCTGCCTCGGTCAGTTCCGCGGTGGCGATGGTCTTGGGGAGCAGGCTGGCGTTGATGACCGCGGTGCGGGTGCGCACGCGCAGGCCGTAGCGCCCCGAGATCTCGTGCGTTCCGGTCGCAGGGAGGCCGAGGGCGCTTGCCGCCTCCATCACCAGCAATTCCCGCGAAGGATCGTCCACCGAGAACGCCTCGGCCGCGACCACGGCCGCCGCTCCGGCGGCGGTCAGCTCCGACACCGCAGCTCGCGCCGCGGCCTCCTCCGCGTTCGCGTCGAGGCTCGTGTGCACCGTGTGCAGCGTGCGGCCCGGTGCTAGTTCAAGATCCCCGACCCGCGTCTCGGCCTGGGCGCGCTTGCCCTCCAGTCCGGAGCCAATTCCCACGACGCCGACCGTCGCGCAATCTCCCTCCAGCAGCGCGTTGGTGATCTGCGTGGTGCTGTAGGCGACGAAGACAGCGTCGGCCGGCGAGAGACCGGAGGAGACGAGCAGGAGGCGCAGCGCCTGCACCACGCCCTCCGCGACGCCCCGCGCCGCGTAATGCGTGGTGGGCGTCTTGGCCTGCGCGAGCAGCGCGTAGCTGGAGGCGTCGAGCGCGACCGCGTGGGTGAACGTGCCGCCGACGTCAATGCCGATGCGGTACTGGGGCATAGCTTAAGTAAAAAGTAAAAAGTAAAAAGGCAAAAACCAGCAAAGGTTAGATTGCATTTCTGCCTTTTGCCTTTTGCCTTTTGCTTTCAAAACGTGTGCTGCTCGGCGAGGAAGCCGCTGTCGAAGATCTGCACCATCACTTCAGGGCCCTCCCCCCGAACCCGCTTCCGCACTGTCTCGCCCACCTGGTGGCTGCCGCGGTAGACCTCGTGCTCGCCGTTCTGGTCGGTCACCACGATGCGGACCTCCTGGAGGCTGGGGCCGGGCGGGATCACGAACTCGACGTCATAGCTCCGCTTCCCATTGGTGGCGGGCAGCGTCGCGCCCTCCTCCGCCCCCTCCCGCGGCTCCGGCCCGCGGCTGACGATGAGCGCGATCTCAGAGTTCCGCGGCAGGCGCGTGCCCGGCGCGGGTTGCTGGGTGATGACATAGCCAATCGGTATCGTGGGATGATACTTGGCGCTCTCCCGTCCAACCGCGAGCTTGGCGGTGCGAATCAGCGCCCTCGCCCGATCCACCGACATCTTCTGCACGTCCGGGACCTTGGACCAGCGCGACCCCAGGCTGAGGGTGAGCCGCACCACTCTCCCGGCCTTCACCAACCGCCCCGGCGCGGGATCGGCCGCGAGCACGGAGCCCTCCGGCATCTTCTCGTCGTACTTCTCCGCCGCCACCTCCGTCTGAAGGCCCGCCGACTTCAGCACCGAGAGCGCCTCGTCCTGCTTGAACCCGGTGACCCGCGGGATGTTCACTTCCTTCGGCGAGGTCCGGTTCCACAGCCAGATCGCCCCGTTGTAGGCCACGATCACTGATAGGATGATGGCGAAGAACTCGAGCACTTGCGGGCCCAGCGTGCGCGCATCACGCCGCAGGCGCGGCGGGTTGGGGGCCCCGCGCTCGGGGCCGCGATAGTAGGTGCTCGGTCCGCCTGGTTGGTGCGTCACCGTCCTGCTCCCTGCCGGATTCGCGCAATCGCCGCCGTGTGGTCGGCGAAGGTGGTGCTGAACACGTGCGACCCGTCCGCCCTGGCCACGTAGTACAGATACGGCACCTGCGCCGGCTCCATCGCCGCCTTGAGGCTGGCCAGGCCGGGGTTGCAGATCGGTCCCGGAGGCAAGCCGTCATGCCGATAGGTGTTGTATTCGCTCTCGATTTCCAAGTCCTTGTAGAGCAATCGCTGCTTCCTGTCGGCCCCGAGCGCGTATTGCACCGTGGCGTCACATTCCAGCCGCCGGCCCTGCCGCAGCCGGTTCATCAGCACCCCGGCGATCACCGCGCGCTCGTCGTCATGCTTAGCCTCAGCTTCCACAAGCGAGGCGAGGGTTACAATGTCGTGGACCCGCTGGCCGCGATACTCAGCTTTCCTCCCGAACAGCCCCTCCCACACCACGCGCCGGAACTGCCCCAGCATTTGGTCCGCCAACTCCGGCGCGCCCTCGTCCCACTCCACCCGATAGGTGTCCGGGAAGAGGTACCCCTCCACTCCGATCCTGGGCAGCGGGAACCCGGGCTTCGCCTGGCCGGCCGCGTGTAAGAAGTCGTCCGGCGTCGCCAACTTCGCCTTCCCGACCACCTCGGCGATCTGCCGCACGGTGTACCCCTCCGGGAGGGTGAGCCATCGCCACGCGCGGTGCGTCCCGTGGCAGAGCGCGTCGAGGATCTGCGCCGCGCTCAAGTCGTGAGACAAGCGATAGCCTCCGGCCTGGAGACGCCCGTATCGTCGCGTGAGATAGGCGTAGGCGAAGAACGCGGTCCGGCTGCGAATCAGCCCCGCCTTCTCCAGCGCCCCGGCCACCGCCCAGGCTGACTGCCCCGGCGTGATCGAGACCACCTTCGGTTGGCCCCTTCCCATTGGGACGGCAATCGCCCAGTAGGAATATGCGCCGAGCAGTGCGATGAGCACCGCGACCAGGCGCACCCAGGCTCGCAATCGGCGCCGTCTCACTGCACCTTCCCTCGTTGCGCGTCGAGGTAGTCCTGCAAGATCACCGCCGCCGCCACCGCATCCCGCAGTTCCTTCCGGCGCTGCGGCGGCAGCCCCGCCTCCAGCATCTGCTGCTCGGCCTCAAAGGTGGTCAATCGCTCGTCCCACAGTGCGACCTCCAGCCCCAGGCTGTGCCGAATGGCGTTGGCGAATCGCCGCGCCCGGCGCGCTCCCTGGCTTTCCGTGCCATCCATGTTGAGCGGGAGGCCGATCACGATCACGATCGCCGCCGGCCCGAATGGTCTCCCCCATCGCCACGGTCGCGCGGAACTGCGCGGCGAGTTGCCGGAGGCGCTCCAGGTCCTTGTCCCGCGATTCGCGGGTGATCACCGTGAGCGGCCGCGCGGCGAGGCCCTGGGGATCGCTAACCGCCACCCCGATACGCCGCTCGCCATGGTCCAGGCCCAGCGCGATCATGCCGAGGCCTCCGACCGCGCCACCAGGAAGAGAGAGGCGGCGAGGGCGGCGCAGAACAGCCCCGCGCCGGCCACCACCCCGGAGTCGTTCACCACGGAGGATACCACACCGCCAATCAGCGCCGCGGTGATCCCCGCACTCAGCCTCCGCCGTCCCCGCAGCGCCGCGTACACCGGTCCGCCCGGCCGCAGCAAGGCCCAGAACGCGCCGAAGGTGGCGATCCCCAGGACGATGGTCCAGGGGGTGTAGAGCAGAATCCCCAGGCTGGCGTGGAGCTTGCGCGCGGCAATCGCGCCGAGCGTCTCCCCATGCCCAGAGAACAGCGCCGCCGCGGCCGCGCCGAGGTGGGTGCGGTCATGCGGCGAGGGCGAGATGGCCACGTCCAGCATCCCCGGCAAGAGGGCCGTGCCAAGCAGCAACAGGGCCGCGGTGGGCAGCGCGCGCGACCAACGGCGCGGTTCGGCCAGCAGCCACAGACTGAGTAGCGCGGTGGCCCCGGCGATCCCGCCCCCCCAGGTCGCTCCCCCGAACGGCCCGCTGATCAGCCCGACCACCGCGACCGACACGCCAGTCACCACGCGGGTGAACCACGGCCGCCATTCCCATAGCGCGGCCAACCCCATCGTAGTCATCCCCGCCAGGAAGCCCATGTGCTCGTTCGACAGCCCGTAGAACCGCGCCCCGATCATCGGCGGAGGCGTGTAGGCCGCGGTGCGGATCAGCCAGTTTCCTGTCAGCGTGTCCCAGGCGATCAAGGCCGCGCCGAGGAGTAGGGCCGCGCTCAACGCGACCTCCTCCGACCGCAGCCGCGAGGCCGCGGACGCGAGCGCAAAGGTGATGGCGAGCCCGACCGCGAGGAAACTCCCCAGCGTCGCCGTTCCCGCGATATGCGAGAGCAGGTAGCCGATGGGGACCAGGACCAGCGCGAGCGCGGGGACCTGCAAGTACGGCCGCCACTGCCGCCGTTTGAAGATGACGAACAGCGCCACCACGATCAACACGGCCCCGTAGGCCATGTGCACCGGGACGACGGTGAAGCTCCAGCGGAAGTGCTCGCTCAGCGTCCGGTCCAGGCGGTCAAGGTCCGCGGGCGTTCCGGGACGCACCGTGAGCGGCTGGCCGTCCATCTCGCCGCCGGCCGCGATCCCCCACCACTCCAACACCGTCGGCGCAAAGTCCGCCGCGGTGACGAAACCAGGCCAGCGTGTGCGACTGGTGTAGAGCAGGCCGGGCTGAGGGTGCTGGGTGTCGTAGAGGAGGAGGGGACCGAGGGAATGCTGCACCACGGGATTGACATAGGGTGGCGCCTGCGGAGAGATCACTGCAACCAGCGTATCCTGCGATTGCAGGCCACGCACGACGTTGCCAACGATCTCATCCGCCTGGGCGGTTGACATCTCGCGCACGGCCCATTCCGGACTGGGGTCAATCTTCGAGTAAGCCACGCGCGGGCTTGCCGTCTTCACGCCGCAGAGATCCACTACTGCCACGTCATGGCGGGCCAGCGCGCGTCGGGCCGCCGCCACGATCGCCTGCCGTCCCGGTGATGATAGGAAGGCACCGTCTACCCGACCAAGCTCGTCCACGACCACCGCTGACCCCGGCGAGCGAGTGCCACTAGGCCCACCGGGTGCTGTCACATCCACTACCGCCGTGCTCAGCCCGTACTCGTGGAGCCGTGCTCCCAGCGCGCCTGGCACGGCGTAGGTTTTCTGCTGCTCGTTCCAGTCGACCAGATTCGCGATCTGCGTCTGCAGTCGGCCACCACTCCAGTAACTCGCTACCCCTCGGTCCGGCCATCCTACGGCACCATGGCCCGCGCCTAGGGTCACCCAAGTGCGCGTCCAATCTTCGATCTCATCATCGGCCACCTGCATCAGCCCGAGCGAACCGCCCTCGATCAGCTTGTGGAGATTGGGCGCGTCGGCCTGGCGGAGGTCCTGCCAACTGACATAGGGGAGCGCAATGATCACCAGCCGCGGTCCCGGCTTCAGGCCATAGACGCGGCGCTGGGCATAGCGGGGGACGTCGGTGTCTGCGAAGGCCATCCCGCTCGCGATCATAGCCGCGAGCGCGCCCAGGAGGTAAGCGACCCATCGAGGCCGTTCGACTCTTCGACTCCTCGACTCCTCGACTCCTCGATTATCCGCCCTGCTGGGCCGTGACAAGCTCTTTGACCTTCGCCAGAGCGTCGTCCAGGCGCTCCGGGTTCTTTCCGCCGGCCTGGGCGAAATCCGGTCGCCCTCCTCCCCCACCCCCGGCGATCTTCGCCACCTCGCGGATGATGTTGCCCGCGTGGTAGCCGGCCGACACCAGGTCCTTGGACACGCTGCCGACGAGTTGCACGCGCCCGCCCACCGCCGCGCCGAGGACCACGATACCGGAGCCGAGCCGGGCCACCAGGTCATCGGCCAGCGTGCGCAGCGCGTCGCCCGCGACGTTCTCAACCTTCGCGGTAATCACTTTGACCCCGCCGATGTCCTGCGCGGCCGCGACCAGGTCGCCGGCCAGCGCGCCCGCGCTCTTCTGCTGCAACCGGGCGATCTCTTTGTGGGCCGCGCGCAGCTCGGCGTGCAAGGCCTCGAGGCGCTCCGGCACCTCCTGCGGCTGGCAATTGAGTTGCGTCGCGGCCTCGCCCAGGGCCTCCCGCTGCCGGGTTAGAAAGGCGTGCGCCTCCGCCCCGGTGAGGGCCTCAATCTGCCGCAGCCCGGCCCCGATGCTGCCTTCGCTCACGATCACGAAATCCCCGATCGCCCCGGAGCGACCCAGGTGCGTCCCCCCGCACAGCTCTTTGCTTACGTCTCCGATCTGCACCATTCGCACCCGCTCGCCGTACTTCTCGCCGAACAAGGCCGTCGCGCCGCGCCCGCGCGCCTCCTCCAGGCTCATCTCCTCCACGCGCAGGTCGAGGTCCTCCAGGGCCAACTGTACCACGCCCTCCTCGATCTGCCTGCGCTCCTCCGGGGTGAGCGCGGAGAAGTGCGCGAAGTCGAACCGCAGCCGATCCGCCTCCACTAGCGATCCGGACTGGAGGGCGTGCTCGCCCAGCGCCCTGCGCAGCGCGTGATGCAGCATGTGGGTGGCGGTGTGGGCGCGAGCGAT